>JAOULV010000131.1 GCA_029881835.1 Rhodospirillaceae bacterium | reverse complement strand
ATTGCCCATGCGCTGGCGCTTTTTAGCTTTTCCCCATCCGACCCGTCGCTTAATTCCGCCGGCGCCGGCGGGGCACAAAACTGGTTGGGCACAAATGGCGCAATTGTATCTGATATTGCCCTGCAATCATTTGGCCTGAGCGCGTGGTTGCCCGGTGTTGCGGTTTTGGTCTGGGGTTTTTGTTTGTTGCGCAAAGAAACAATTTCGCATTTTTGGTTGCGGGTCGTTTTGTCGCTTTCGGCGCTTATTACAATTTCAATTTTTGCCTCAATCATAAAACCATATCAGTCATGGCCGCTGGCCGCTGGCTTAGGCGGCGTTGGCGGTGAAATACTTTTGGGCCGGATAGTTGTTTTTGTACAAAGCATTAATGCGCCAAAAACTTTTTTCAATGAAATTACCATCGCCACCACAATTGCCCTGCCGGGCATTGCGGCATTTGTTTTTTCATTGGGTTTGCCCGCGACCGATTGGCAAAAAATTGCCCGCGCGAGCATCTGGCTTAATGCCAAATTGGGTTCTTACATTTTAAAAGGCGCAAACCAAATTGCGTCGCTTAAGCGCGATAGCGATTATGATGCCATATCGGATGACGGCATTGTTATTGAGCGCGCGTCAGCTTCCAAGACCCGCGCGCGTAAAACCGAAATCAACCGCCCGACAGCAAAAGAGAAAAAGAAAGACCTTGTCGCGCCCAGCCCGCCAAAAGTAAAAACCGGGCGCAAGGCGCTGGCGCAACGACAAAAATCATTAGACCTTGGTCTTGGTAATGAATATACCTCGCCGCCGCTTGATCTGTTGGATGCACCCGACCCCGCACGCGGCAACAACGCACCAACCCCCGAAGCGTTAGAACAAAATGCAGCCATGCTTTCTGGCGTGTTAGAAGATTTTGGAATCCGTGGTGAAATTGTAAAAGTACGCCCCGGCCCGGTAATCACCCTTTATGAACTAGAGCCCGCACCCGGAACCAAATCATCGCGCATTATTGGCCTTTCTGATGACATCGCGCGTTCAATGAGCGCAATTTCGGTTCGTGTTGCCACCGTGCCGGGCAGAAACGTAATTGGTATTGAGCTTCCCAATCAAACCCGCGAGATGGTTCATCTGCGCGAACTGCTGGCATCGGCTGATTTTGAAAAATCAAAAGGCGCGCTAACCATGGCGTTGGGCAAAGATATTGGTGGCGTGCCAATTAATGTTGATCTTGCGCGGATGCCGCATTTGCTTATTGCGGGCACCACCGGATCAGGTAAATCGGTCGGTCTTAACGCAATGATTTTGTCACTGCTTTATCAAAATTCACCCGCACAATGCCGCTTCATAATGATTGATCCAAAAATGTTGGAGCTTTCGGTTTATGACGATATTCCCCATTTGTTATCACCGGTTGTGACCGACCCATCAAAAGCGGTGGTCGCACTTAAATGGGCGGTGCGCGAAATGGAAGAACGCTATCGCTCCATGAGCCAAATGGGTGTGCGCAATATTACCGGTTATAACCAGCGTTTGGTTGATGCAACAAAACGTGGCGAGGTCATGACCAGAAAAGTACAAACCGGTTTTGACGAAGCCGGTAAACCGGTGTTTGAAGAACAGCCCCTTTCCATGGACCCTTTGCCATACATTGTGTTGGTGGTTGATGAAATGGCCGACCTTATGTTGGTGGCGGGCAAAGATGTCGAAGCGGCAATTCAACGCCTTGCACAAATGGCCCGTGCCGCCGGCATCCATATTATCATGGCGACCCAGCGCCCATCGGTTGACGTAATTACCGGCACCATTAAAGCCAACTTCCCGACCCGGGTTAGTTTCCAGGTAACATCAAAAATTGATTCGCGCACAATTTTGGGCGAACAGGGTGCCGAACAATTATTGGGCCAGGGCGACATGCTATATATGGCAGGGGGCGGGCGGATAACCCGCGTGCACGCCCCGTTTGTATCTGACGAAGAAGTCGAAGAAGTGGTCAATTTCTTGAAAGAACAGGCCCAGCCCGAATATCTAGATGAAATCACCGAAGAGCCAATTCCCAGCGAATTTAGCGCCCCCGTGGCGGGCGGCGGCAACGCAGATGATGCCCTTTACGACCAAGCGGTAGCGTTAATCGCGCGCGAAGGAAAAGCATCAACAAGTTTTATTCAACGCCACCTGCAAATAGGCTACAATCGCGCTGCCCGTATTATTGAACGCATGGAAGCGGAAGGCGTGGTTAGTAAGGCAAACCGTGTCGGCCGCCGAGAGGTCCTTATCGGTGATGTTAGCGCACAAGCATCCTGAAAAATTTATAGCAAATCTTTTTGTTAATGCCCGCTGCCCGCAAATATTTTTTGTGGTGGCTTTGTTGGCTATTGTTTTTTTTAATCCCACTAGCGCTGACGCAAAAGATGCCTTCGGCTTAAACCCCGCACAAATTACACAGGTTAAAAAAGCACAAAGCGCGCTTAACAAAATAACCACCCTTGAGGCCAAGTTCATACAGGCCACCAGCCGCGGTTCGTTCGCCCGGGGAAAATTGTGGCTATCGGTTCCCGGACAAATGCGTTTTGATTACGACCCGCCGGTTGAGGTTTTGATTGTATCTGACGGACAAACAGTTTTATTCAAAGACGAAGAACTTGACCAGTTAAGCTACACCGCGTTTGATTCCACCCCTGCGTCAATGTTGTTGGGTGGGGCGGTAGATTTTTTTGGCCCCAAAATCATGTTGACCGATTTTGAACACAACAACGAAACAATTAATATTACCGTTGTGCGCGAAGACGACCCGGCCGAAGGTTCACTAACAATGGTTTTTGAAACAAAATCCATGGCATTAAAAAAATGGATGGTCATTGATGCCCAGGGAATAGCCACCACGGTTTCGTTACTGGAGCCAAAATTTGGTGCGCGCATTAACCCTGAAATGTTTAGGGTTGAACACCGCACGTTACAAAAAAACGCTGAATAATCAACGCGCTGGCCCCTGTATTTATTTTTTCTTATGTGGGGTTGAATACCCGCCAACGCAACACCACCTTTAATATAACGGGCCCACCGCAATGGAATGGGCCCACATTCGCCGGAGGTACCCCCCCACCGAATCCGGCGAAATTTCCTGCTCTTTTTATGTTCCTTAAGTGGTCAAAAGAGAAAAGGAATAACACTAAAAAACCCGGCTCTCCCCCAGGGCCGGGTTTTCTTTTGCAAAATATTTGCAAAAAAATATTTATCAGGTAGCCAGTTTATAACCACCCTGATCGGTTAGAAGTATTTCTGCCTTGGTCGGGTCGCGTTCTATTTTTTGCCTTAGGCGATAAACATGGGTTTCAAGGGTGTGGGTTGTCACTTGCGCGTTATAGCCCCAGACCTCGCCCAATAAATCGCTACGGCTGACAACTTGGCCGCCTTGCAGGTAAAGAAATTTCAAAATTTGTGCTTCTTTGTCGGTCAGGCGAATTGTTTTATCGCTTCCTTGTTCAACCAATGTGCGCTGACCGGGTTGAAAACCGAACGGGCCAATGTGCAGCATTGCTTCATCGCTCATTTCGAATTGGCGGATATGTGCGCGCAGGCGCGCCAGCAGTACGCCCAGCTTGAACGGTTTGGTAATGTAATCCGTTGCCCCGGCATCGAGGCCGGAAATGGTGTCTTCTTCTTCATCTGCCGCGGTAAGCATGACTATGGGGGCCAGCACCCCTTTGGCGCGCAATGCTTTGCAAACCTCTAACCCGTTAATATCGGGCAGGCCAACATCAAGCAGAACTAGATCAAAATATTCTTCACCGCCAAGCTTTATTCCCTCGGCCCCGGTGGCGGCACCTGTACAAATATAGCCTTCAAGTTCGGGTAGTTGCTCAACCAGCATGGAGCGCATGAATTGGTCGTCATCTACTACCAATATTCGTTTGCCGTTTGGCATTTGTGTCCCCCAGGCAATGGCCCTTAAAAAAGGTCAATTTGTTAGCGTTTTTGCCGGTTTTTAAGTTATTGTGCCGTGCGCTTCCACGTGTAGCGCAATCATTGTTGCTATGGCGTAATATAACATAAAATGTATACTGCCGCGCAACATTTAGCTGTTATTATTGCATTTATATATAGTGGCCTATACCCCCCACAGGTATTCCCGCATGAAGAGGACCCAGAAGCATTGGCAGAGCGCAAAAAAAATATCTCAGCCCCCGCAAGCCGCGAAAGCGTTTCGCTGCTGACGGTTGACCGTGCGGTCCATGAATTCAGGCGCGGGCGCATGGTGGTAATCACCGCAGGTGACGGGCGCGCGGTGCTGGCTCTGGCGGTTGAGGCCCTAACGCCGAAGCTTTTGGACACACTTATTGCCAAGGCCAAAACCGCCAGCAACCAACAATCCGGTGGTGGCCAAGGCGACATTTTGCCTGAGCTGGCCATCACCCGCAGACGGGCAATTCGCCTTGGCATCGGTGGTGACGCGCTGGGTGATGATAATTCGGTCTTGGCGCTTTCGTTTGCCGGCGCACCCGATGGCGAGTGGATTTCCAGGCTGGCCAATCCATTGTTTGAAAAAGAAGACAGCGATGAAGCCAATGTCACGGCCCGTGTCACGGGGCGCTTTGGTGCCGAGGCCGCGGCGGTTGAGTTAGCAAAAATTGCAAGGCTGCTACCGGCCGCGGTGTTAGTAACAATCGGCGAAGATGCCGCCTTTGATACCGCCGGATGGGCGGCCCGGGCAGATATTCAGCTGGTTGACGGTGGCGACATATTCCAACACGAACGCACCACCGCGCGCACCCTAAAGCGCGTTAGCGAAGCCGCGGTACCGCTAGAGGGGGCCGAAAATGCCAAGGTTTTGGCCTATCGTCCGGCTGACGGCGGGGTCGAGCATCTGGCAATTGTAATTGGTGATCCGGGGCGTGAAAAAAATCCGGCACTTATTAGGTTACATTCGGAATGTTTTACCGGTGACCTTTTGGGGTCGCTCAGGTGTGATTGCGGTGATCAATTGCGCGGTGCCATAGCCGAAATCGGCAAAGCCGGGGCGGGA
>JAOULV010000130.1 GCA_029881835.1 Rhodospirillaceae bacterium | reverse complement strand
TTATTGGCAGATACAAAAAATAAAGTAATTGGTGCATTGCATGCGGGCTGGAAGGGTGCGGTTGCGGGCATAGTGGGAAACACCGTTAAGGCAATGGCCGCATTGGGCGCAGACCCGACAACAACAGTTGCGGTTATTGGCCCGACAATCCAACAACAAAGTTACGAAGTAGGCAATGATGTTCGGGATGCAGTTATAAAAAGCATTGGTCGCGATGGAGAAACATTTTTTGTGCCATCAAAAAATAGCGATCGTTGGATGTTTTCTCTGCCGGAATTTGTTCTTTTCCAATTAAACGAACATGGAATAAAAAAAAGCGAAAGCACAGGTCTAGATACATATGCAGATGAAAAAAGTTTTTTTAGCTATCGTCGCGCCACCCACCGGGGCGAAAAAGATTATGGCCGTATTTTATCTGCCATAATGATTTGTGAATAAAGAAGGTTATTTATGGGGATCATGGGGGAAAAATATAAATTTCGGGGAAAGCGGGAATTGTTTAAAAGCCATTTGGTTTTTGCCTTAATTTTTCTTTCTTCCTGCACCAACGCTAATGTGGCAAACCTTGTTCTGCCGTCTAGTCCGCAAAACATAGAAGAAAAAGAACAAAACAAACCACCACCAACAAGATGGGATGTTTATTATTCAAATATTGAACACGCCCCAGCTGAAATTAGGGTTATGCAGCCATTGGGCACCACCCGGCCAATGGGAAAGCTTATTGCAACATCGGTAGCCGAACAGTTAGAGCGTGTGGGCGTAAAATCCAGCACCGAACCATTGAACACAAATGATAGTTTATCGCAAAAAAATGGCGCCAACCCCGGCGGGGCAAGTGAACAAAACATTTATGTTCTTTCAGGAAGTGCGGAAATTATCGAAAATGATCCTCGGGTGCGTTATGCGGTAATTATCAGATGGGTTTTAAGCGACAAAGTCGGCCAAGTAATTGCCACCCACTCCCAAGGAGTTGACGGTTCCAGACAAGAATGGGATTTGGGCGATCAGGGGTTATTGACCTCACTCGGCCAAGGCATAGCCGCGACCATTTCCGAAATAGTATTGGCTGAAACCAAACGCTCAGAACCGCCGGTCGATCCCTTGGCCCATGGTGTCTTGATGGCGGGAATAGCCGGCCTTTCCCCGGAAGAAGGCTTGTTATTGAGCAAGGCCATGGCAAAAGAACTTTTAATTGCCGATATCTTGGTAACCGAAGACCACAGGCAGGCGGTGTATGTAATTGGCGGGCTGGTCGAGATGGCCCCAACCAGCCCGGGCAATGAAATGGTTAGAATTATTTGGCGGGTGGGCGAAATTAACGGCAAGGAACTAGGCAACGCCGTTCAGGAAAAAGAGGTGTCCAAAGGTTCCCTAAACGGGCGCTGGGGCGAGGTGGCAGGGCCAATTTCAAAGGCTGCGGCCAAGGGCATAGCAAGGATTATGGCCGATTTCTCAAGAAGCCCCATGGTGCAAAAGCCAGTGGGTGGGCCACCTCAGGTAACCTTGCCAAAAATACCCGGGCGCGCCCTGCCGCCACCGCCATAATGAGCGCGATATCCGTTCACCCGCTAACCCACTGAATATTACGCTGATTTTAGCCATATTGTTCGTTTACAGCCCTTCTCTGGCCTGCTACATTCCGGCGCGTTTTAAGGGGTGTTTTCAAGGTGGCCGCTCAAGCCCGCCATACCCCACTATTTAGGCTTTTTAAGATGAAAATTATTTCATGTAACGGCAATAAACCCTTAAGTGAGGCAATTTCCAAGGAATTGGGAATAACCTTGACGCAGGCTAAAATCCAGCGGTTTTCCGACATGGAGATTTTTGTCGAAATTCAGGACAATGTTCGTGGCGAAGACGTGTTTGTTATTCAGTCCACATCGTTTCCTGCCAACGATAACCTAATGGAATTGCTTATTGTAATTGACGCTTTGCGCCGCGGTTCGGCTAGGCGGATTACCGCGGTTTTGCCGTATTTTGGCTATGCCCGCCAAGACCGCAAACCAGCCCCCAGAACGCCAATTTCAGCCAAACTAGTCGCCAATCTTATTACTACGGCCGGTACCGACCGGGTTTTGACCATGGATTTGCACGCAGGGCAAATACAGGGATTTTTTGATATTCCAGTGGACAACCTATATGCCGCCCCTGTATTTACCCGGGATATTAAAGAACGTGTCAAAATTGACGAAACCACCGTGGTCTCGCCTGACGTGGGCGGTGTCATTCGCGCAAGAGCGGTGGCAAGGCGGATTGACGCAGATTTGGCAATTATTGATAAGCGGCGCGAACGTGCCGGCGTTTCAGAGGTAATGAACATCATCGGCGAGGTCGAGGGCCGCAACTGTATTTTGATTGACGATATTGTTGATTCCGCCGGCACCCTTTGCAATGCCGCCGAAGCATTGAAAAACGCTGGTGCAAAGTCGGTTATGGCATACGTATCGCATGGCGTTTTATCTGGCGGTGCGGTGCAAAGAATAGAAAAGTCGGCGATGAGCAAGCTATTCGTTACCGACAGCATATTAGCCACCGATGCGGTTATCGGGGCTAAGAAGGTAGAACAATTAACCATTGCCCCCCTGATGGGCGAGGCAATTAGGCGTATCAGTGAAGAGAGTTCGGTTTCAACTCTGTTTGACTGATTAAAGGTTCCTCTGGCCGGGCAAAATGCCAGGTCTTGAGGATTTAGAAGGCACCGCACCCCTGGAGGCTGGTGTCTTGTGTTAAATATAAAAGGAGAAAGCCAATGGCTGACATTTCAACTATTCACGCCGAAGTGCGTGAGCGGGCAGGTAAGGGGGCAGCCCGCGCGACCCGACGTTCAGGTCGTGTGCCCGCAGTAATTTATGGGGACAAAAAAGACCCCGTAACAATTTCTATCGACCCTAACGAACTGAACAAATATGTAAAACGTGGCGGTTTTTTCTCGCACGCCTACTCAATTGAACTTGGCAGTGAAAAATACACCGTTATTCCACGTGATGTGCAACTGCACCCTGTTACCGACAGGCCGATCCATCTGGATTTTCTGCGGGTGAACAAAGACAGCAAAGTTGCTGTTGAGGTTCCGATTCACTTCATCAATCAAGAAGAATCACCAGGCATTAAGCTGGGTGGCGTTTTGAACGTTGTTCGTCACGAATTGGAACTTATGGTTTCACCGCTGGCCATGCCGGAATTCATCGAAATTGACCTGACCGGCAAGGAAATTGGCGATTCTATTCACATTAGCCAAGTAGCCCTACCCGAAGGCACGCGCCCAACCATCACTGATCGTGATTTCACTATCGCAACCGTTGCCGCACCAACCGTGGCCGTGGTTGAGGAAGAAACCACCGAAGCTGAAGGCGCAGAAGGTGAAGGCGCAGAAGGTGCAGAAGGCGAAGCCAAGAAAGAAGAAAAGAAAGAGGACTAATCCTCACTTTTTAACGTTCTATTCCCATGGGGGCACTGATCAATGCGTTTGGTTGTGGGGCTTGGAAATCCTGGTGAAAAATATGCCCACAATCGCCACAACATTGGTTTTATGGCGGCGGACGAAATTGTCCGTCGCCATAACTTTTCCCCGTGGCGGGCAAAGTTTCAGGGCGAGCTTGCCGAAGGCAGCATAAATGATGAAAAAACCCTGATTTTAAAACCGCAGACATTCATGAATGAATCCGGTATTTCGGTTGTTCAGGTGGCTAAGTTTTATAAAATTTCTACCGCCGATGTAATTGTTCTTCACGATGAATTAGATTTGGTTCCGGGCAAGGTTCGGGTTAAGCGTGGCGGCGGCCATGCCGGGCACAATGGACTGCGCTCAATCAATAGCGCAATTGGTGATGGTTATGCCCGGGTACGCTTAGGCATCGGTCATCCCGGCGATAAAGATAGGGTAACCGGACACGTTTTAAATGATTTTGCCAAAGCTGATGAAAAATGGCTTGAACCGCTATTGATGGAAGTGGCCGACAACATTGATTTGTTATTTTTACAAAAAGATGCAGATTTTATGACCAATGTAGCGCGCGCCGTGGCGCCAGTAACAAAGAAAAACAATAACGAGGAGCAAGGTTAATGGGTTTTAAGTGCGGTATCGTCGGCATGCCAAATGTTGGCAAATCAACCCTGTTTAATGCCCTGACCGCTACGGCGGCAGCAGAAGCGGCCAATTTTCCGTTTTGCACGATTGAACCCAATGTTGGCCGGGTATCGGTGCCAGATACCCGCCAAGACAAATTGGCAACAATCGCCAAATCCGCCAAGGTCGTTCCGACCCAGCTTGAATTTGTTGATATTGCAGGCCTGGTAAAAGGCGCGTCCAAAGGTGAGGGTCTGGGCAACCAGTTTCTTGCCAACATTCGTGAAGTGGATGCCATCATCCATGTTGTACGTTGTTTTGAAGACGGCAACGTAACCCACGTTGAAGGCGGGGTTGATCCGGTGCGTGATGCGGAAATAATCGAAACCGAACTTATGCTGGCCGATATGGAAAGCCTTGAAAAACGTGTCCAATCTTTAAGCAAAAAAGTACGTGGCGGCGACAAAACCGCATCAATAGAAATGCAATTAATTGAACGTGCCTTAAAATTATTGCAAGAGGGCACGCCCGCACGCGCCATGCAGGTAAGCGAAGACGAAGAAAAACAATTTAAAATGCTACAATTGCTTACCTCAAAACCGGTTCTTTATGTTTGTAACGTCGAAGAAACCGCCGCCGCAGATGGTAATGAACTGTCAAAAAAAGTTGCGGAAATGGCAGCCAAAGAAGGCGCTGGTAGCGTGGTGATTTCAGCCAAAATTGAAGAAGAAGTAAGCCAATTAGATAGCGAAGAAGATAAGAAAGAATTTCTTGAAACATTGGGCCTAGAAGAAACTGGTTTGGCCCGGGTTATTCGTGCGGGCTATGCGCTTTTGAACTTGATAACTTTTTTCACATGCGGACCAAAAGAAACCAGAGCATGGACCATATCCAAAGGATCCAAGGCACCGCAAGCCGCAGGCGTAATTCATACCGATTTTGA
>JAOULV010000129.1 GCA_029881835.1 Rhodospirillaceae bacterium | reverse complement strand
ATAAACCGCCATGCCGGGACCTGCCTGAAATGCAGCGGTTGAGGCAACGTTTATTATAAATGCGTCATTTTGGGTTTTTAACATGGGGATCAGGCGGTGGCTAAGCTCCACCAGCGATGAAACGTTTACCTGTATCATGTCCATTTGTCGCTCAAGTGGCAGGTCGGCAAAGCGCCCCATTTCACCAAACCCGGCATTGTTAACAAGACCGGAAATTTTCCAGCCACCCGCATTTATTTTTTCAACCAATTCAGCGGGGCTGGTTTTTTTGCTTAAATCACAAACAACATAATCGGCATCAACCCCATAATTTGTTTTAAGTTCCGCGCACAGGGCCGAAAGTCTGTCTTCACGTCGGGCTGCAAGCACAAGGCCCTTTCCGTTGGCAGCAAATTGACGGGCGAATTCCTCGCCAATGCCGGAACTCGCACCGGTTATAAGTATTCTTGCCATTTATTTAAATTCCCTTGGTTGAAATTGCCATTAACGCAGTGTGGCATAAACATCTTTGGGGAAGCGGTCAACCTGCACCGCATCGTCACGCGCGGCTTCGGCGGCCTTAATAGCGCCTAATTCACCATCGTTAATTATGCCACCGTCGCGCGCACGGGTGGCCATTTCCGGCATTGATGCCTTTTCAATTTCACCTTTTCTGCGCGCTTGTTTTACCTTTTCAATTGCAGGATTGGCCGTATTGATTAAATCAAGCGCGTGCTCCAGCGTGCCAAAACCGGGGCTGCTTGCGTGGGGGATGTATATTTCACGGCTTAACATTTCACGAACCATGCCGTCATCATCCAGCAATGCGCTAGCGGCATTATCAACCTGTTTATCGGTTGGCGGTTGGTGGCGCGGACCCAACGGGAACGCCAACAATGACGCCACCCCTGCGGCCAAGCGGTTAGGAAGGTTGCGCAAAACACCAATAAGCGCGTTTTCTATTTGGAAAAGCGCGTGCGCCATTACCCAATCTAAAAGCGGTCGTTCGTTTTCGGGTGAGCCTTCGTCATGAAAACGTTTTAATGCGCTTGACGCCAAATACATCCAGGCAAAGGCGTCGGCCAACCTGCCGCTAATGTATTCTTTGCGTTTTAACGCACCACCCAGTGTCATCAGAGCGAAATCCGCAATCAAGGCAAAAGCCGATGAAAGTCGGGTTAAACGTTGATAGTGCTTTGCTTCCTTGCCGTTAACCGGCACGTTGATCATCATGGTTCCGAATACGCCAAAGAAAAATGACCGCATAGCATTTTTAGCAACGTGGTTGATGTGACCGAACAACGCTTTATCAAACGCCGACAGGTTCTTGGCCATAATTGCCTCAACCTGCGGGTAAGCAAATGGGTGGCAACGAATTGCGCCCTGGCCGAACACAATAAGCGAACGGGTAAGAATATTTGCACCTTCGACCGTTATACCAATGGGAATGGATGTATAGGCCCGACCAAATATATTTCTCGGCCCACCACTAATTCCGGCACCGGCATGAATGTCCATAGCATCGTTCATGCACTGGCGCATTCCTTCGGTCAGGTAGGCTTTGACAATGGCTGAAACCACGGTCGGTTTTTCGCCCGCATCAATAGCCGATGCGGTTATTTTGCGCGCCGCATTCATGACGTAGGCCATGCCTGCCATCCGGCCCAATCTTTCACGCACGCCTTCGAACTTGCCAATTGGCAAGCCAAATTGTTCGCGTACCAATGCATAGGTGCCAGCGGCCCGACATGATATTTCTGCCGCCCCAACCGAAAGCGAGGGAAGCGAAATACCGCGCCCGGCGGCAAGGCTTTCCATCAGCATGCGCCATCCACCACCGGCTTGTTCCAGCCCGCCGATAATAAAATCTATCGGCACAAACATATTTTCCCCTTCGACGGTTCCATTCATGAACGGGATACCAAGTGGGTCGTGCCTATCGCCGGTTATTAATCCGGGTGTGCCTTTCGGGATAAGAGCGCAGGTAATGCCAATGTTTTTCTTATCACCCAAAATACCGTCAGGGTCATAAAGGGTAAAGGCAAGGCCAACCACACCGGCAACAGGTGCCAGCGTTATATAGCGTTTGGAAAATGTCAGGTTAATGCCAACAACTTCTTTTCCTTCCCATGTACCGCGACAGACAATTCCTTTTGCATTTCCGCTTGCCGCATCCGACCCGGCATGGGGTTCGGTCAAGGCAAAACACGGAATGTCGGTGCCATCGGCAAGGCGGGGCAGGTAATAGTCTTTTTGTTGTTTGGTGCCGTAATGAACCAACAATTCACCCGGACCCAATGAATTAGGTACCATCACGGTAACCGCGGCGGCGATGGAACGGCTGGAAATTTTGGTTACAACTGCCGAATGGGCGGCGGCGGAAAAACCCAACCCGCCGTATTCTTTGGGTATAATCATACCCAAAAATCTTTTTTGTTTTAAAAATTCCCATACTTCTGGCGGCAGGTCACGGGTTTGGAATATTTCCCAATCATTTAACATGGCGCACAGTTCTTCAACCGGACCATCCATGAATTTTTGTTCTTCTTCGTTTAATTCATTGACCGTGAAATCTAAAAATTTTTGCCATTTTGGGTTGCCGGAAAAAAGATCGCCGTCCCACCACACGGTTCCGGCTTCAAGGGCGATTTTTTCGGTATCACCAATGGCCGGCAATATGGATGCAACCACTTTCATTGCGGGCGCGGAAACAACATATCTGCGAACTGCGGGAATACCGAACAACACCGCCAAAAATACATAGACCCCAAGGGTAATTTTAAATGCAGTGGGGCTATCAATACCGCCCGTCCACCACGCGATTAAGCCAAAAGCGACAAACGCTACCCAGGCAAAATATCCGCGCCCCATAAAAGCAAGGCCTGCGGCAATGGCGAAAGCTATAATAATTAATACGAGTGTCATTTTTTCCTCCGGCTCAATTCCTGAGCGGCTTTCCTTTTTTCAGCATATGTTCAACCCGGGCGACCGATTTTTTATTTTTGGCAAGGCGCATAAACCCTTTGCGTTCCAGCCCGAGTAAATCGTTTTCGCTCAACGTTTCGGTAACATCGGTATTGCCGCCACTTAATACCCAGGCCAGCTCTTTACCGATGGTAACGTCATGCGGTGTCGCTACCCCTTTGTTGGCGAAATCGCGAAGCGCCATTTCCAGTGCCGCCCGACCGGATGGACCGGGCAGGGATACTTCATAAGTTTTCGGAACTGCATAATTATCCGCCATTTTTAAGGCCGCGTCCTTGGCTTTGCTCAAGACCCGGTCACGGTTCATTATTATTTCATCACCGGGGCGCAAAAACATTAAATCGCGCGCTTCAAAAGCGGATTTTGCCACCTTGGCGGTTGCTATGGTTTCAAATGATTTCATCACCGGGGCCATGGGCCCGCCTGGGCGATTTTTTGAAACAAACCAACGCCCGATTAATTCCTTGCATCCACCCCAGCCGGGAATAATGCCAACACCGACTTCGACCAGACCAATATATGTTTCCGAATGCGCCACCAGCTTATCGCAATGCAAAAGCGTTTCGCACCCGCCACCTAACGCCATGCCTGATGGCGCACCGACAACAGGTATTTGCGAAAACTTTATTTTCGTCATGGTTTTTTGCCCGTGGCCAAGTATCCACCGCAAAACAGGCCAGATGTGCAATTTTGCCACCACTAAAAATAACCCTATATTGGCACCAACGGAAAAATTGCTACCTTCGTTATATATGACCAGCGCCTTGAAGCCTTTTTTCGGCAATTCATTAACCGCCTTGGCCGCCATCATTAGGGTAAACGGGTTAATGGAATTCATTTTTGAATGGAATTCAAGGCAAGCAACTTTATCGCCAATATCCCACACGCTGGCAGATACGTTTGAAAATAAAGGTTTTGAATTAAGCTTTATATCCGAAAGAAGAAGCGTTCCTTGTGGGCGAACAATTTGTTCATAACCACCGCCATCAAACTGGGATAATTTTCCATCAATAACTTTATAGAACTTGCCATCGCCAACCGCATTTAATAACGGCGGTACGTCCATGCCCGACTGTTCAAGTTTTTGTACAAACCATGCCGGCCCGATTTTATCAATCAGTTCAAACGGCCCCCATTTCCAGTTATAGCCAAGGCGCATGGCGCGATCGACCCGTTCGATATCGTCTGATATTTCGGGCACCAATGACGCCGCATAAGCAAGGGTTTTTCCCAAAACGCTCCACGCGTATTTGCCCTCAGCGCTTTCGTGGGAAAGAAGGGCGCGCAAAGATTCAGATTTTTTTGCTTTTTGTGATGCTTTGGTCGCGGGCGGGGTGGGGCGCAGGGCTTTAGAATACTCACCTGTCGCAAGGTTGATAACTTCTTTTGTTTTTTTGTCACCATCCGTATTAAGACGGTAAAAACCACCTTTGCCTTTGCGCCCGGTGTAGCCATCATCAATCATTTTTTGTAAAAGTTCAGGTTGATTTCCCAATTTCATCAATTCATCGGTTTTGGGCAGTGATGCGACCATGCTTTTCATTACGTGGGGCATTAAATCAAGGCCAACCAAATCTATTAACCCAAAAACACCCATTTTGGGCGCACCGGTCGGGCGGCCAAGTACGCTATCGGCTTCTTCGACCCCGATGTTTTGTTCAAACGCGCCTGTTACGGCGGAAAATAACCAAAATGTACCGATGCGGTTGGCAATAAAGCCCGGCGTGTCTTTGGCATGGATAATGCTTTTACCCATATTTAAATCGGTAAAGTTTTCTATGCGTTGCAAACTGTTTTTATCGGCATCCGGCGTGGAAACAATTTCCAAAAGCCGCATATAGCGCGGTGGGTTAAAAAAATGCGTGATAAAAAATCTTTTTTTAATATCGCCTGGTAAATCCTTGGACAGAACCTCCAGCGGAATGGTTGATGTATTGGATGATAAAATAGCATCGGGTTTAAGGTGGGGAATTACCTTGGCATAAAGGTCATGCTTGATTTGCAAATCTTCTAGCACAACCTCAACCACCCAATCGCAATCTTTTATTTTATCA
>JAOULV010000128.1 GCA_029881835.1 Rhodospirillaceae bacterium | reverse complement strand
CCGCCCCATTTGGGGCCAACGAATTTATTGCCCTTGGCATTACCAGCGCAGTTCATCTGTGGAAAAGAAATTCATTGTTGAGCATTTTCAGCGCAACGGCATTTTATATGTTTGCCGTGCAATATGGATTGTTTGCGTAAAAGATAACAAAAAAACCGGCAAAAGCTTAAAATCAAGCTTTCACCGGTTAGAGATTTAGACCCCTTAAATCCCCCCTTAAGCAAGGAGGGGGGTAAGTCATTGGCGCTACGAATGGGGACGCGCACCAATGAACACACGAATACATACTAGTAATAATAAAAAATCTTTGAAATTCCCCATACGGGTGATGAATCTAGTAATTTTAGACTACTAAATTGAATTTTCCCATCATGGCTTAAGTGTTATAAGGGGGGGCAGGGGTAAATAGACCTCAATAAAAAAACGGGGAAAACGCAAAACAATGCGAATACTTATCGCCGATGATCACAAACTATTTCGTGCCGGGCTGGTTCTGGTGCTAAAGCAGCTTGGCGATGATTTGGAAATTTCCGAGGCCGGAACCGGCGCTGAGGCAATTGAAATTGCCACAACCGAGCCAACCCCTGAACTAATTTTAATGGATTTAGATCTGCCCGGAACAAACGGCCTAGAAGCGCTTAGCGCTATTAACGCGGTTAAAGCAGATATTCCCATAGTAATTCTTTCGGCGATGGAGGACCAGGTCACAATTTCGCGGGCGATGGAATTGGGCGCCAGAGGTTATATCCCCAAATCAGCATCCGGTGACGTTATGATTAATTCCCTTAAATTGGTTATCTCTGGCGGTGTTTGTATGCCGCTCGGTTTTAGTGAGAACGGCGATAAAAATAAAACCGATGCCAGCACCCCAAATCTAACCCGGCGCCAGCTAGAGGTATTGCGCCTAATGGCGACTGGAAATTCAAACAAAGAAATCGCTCACGATTTGGGCATTTCGGAAAATACCGTGCGGGTTCATATATCGGCCATTATTACCGCACTTGATGCGACCAACCGAACCGAAGCGGCCTATTCGGCCATGCGTATCGGTCTTATCCCGCGCGGCACACAACTGTTGGGTTGATGTTAGGCTGAGCGCAATTTTTCTTTATTTGAACCTGCAATTTTTTTGCGTACCGATGCCAACAGGTCTTCGGGCTTTATGGGTTTGTGCAAAATATCAAACCCGCTTTTCTTTGCTTCACGCAATCTTTGCGGGTCGGTGTCACCGGTAATAATTATTGCCGGAATTTCTTTTCCCAAAGCATCTCTAATTTTTGTTATGGCATTACCCCCGGTTACCCCGCTGTCTAAACGATAATCGGCAATGATAAGGTCGGGAATTACATTTTCTCGCAGGTCTTTTTTGATAGATACTTCATCAAGCTTATTCAAAACATAAGTTTTGTACCCAGAACCGCTCAACACCGCAACCAAACCTGAAATTACACTTTCATCGTTCTCAATTATTGCAATGTTTTCCATGTTACCGTTGATGGTGTCATGGGTGATGGCATCTTCCAATGGTTCCATACTTTCCTTGGCCAACGGGATAGATATCCAAAAACCCGTACCTTTACCGACGGTGGAGGAAAAGCCAAGCTCATGGCCAAGCAACATCGCCAGCCTGCGAACAATCGAAAGGCCCAACCCCAACCCTTGTGAGCGCTGCCTTGCTTCGTTATCAATTTGATAAAAATCGTTGAATATAAGATCTTTTTGGTCGTCTGCTATGCCGGCTCCGGAATCCCATACCCCGACATTTATTTTATTGCCACTCAGCCGACAACCAATAATAACCCTGCCACCACCTGCATATTTGATGGCGTTATCAAGCAAATTTCTTAGTATGGTTTCAATTAATAGCGGATCAGAATGAACATTTGCCGAAGATGAAACGCTTTTTATTTCAAGGTTATGCTTCCACGCCACCGGTGCCATTTCGGTCGAGATTTTATCAATAACGCTGGCGATCCGAAAATCGCGAACTTGCGGCTGAACAACGCCTGCCTCAAGCTTAGAAATATCTAGCAATGTATTTAGAAGCTCTTTGAGGGAATCAAGTGAATTGCGAATTAGAGAAATAATTTCTTTTTTCTCGGGGTCTTGTTCTTTACCGGCCAAGGCAAAAACAAACAGGTTCAGCGCTTGCAATGGTTGGCGCAGGTCATGGCTGGCGGCGGCAAGAAATTTGGTTTTGGCTATGTTTGCTTGCTCGGCGTCATCGCGGGCATGGCGCAGGCTTTCTTCGCGGGTATGGATGGCATCAACAAAATAGCCAAGCGAAATTGCCATTTCGGTTAATTCATCGTTGCCTGATGTATCAATTGGTTCGTTTTCTCCACCGGCATGGGTCAACATAGATACGCGCAACTTATCAAGCCTATTGAGAACTGTTTTGTTTATATAGATAAACGTTGCAACCGATATCAGCGTTGAAAGCAATACCAACCCAAGAACCAAATTTTTTATCAGGGTAAGATCGCCGCTGATTTTTTCACCACGGTCTGCTATTGCGGTTCTAATGTCGTTAATAACAGTTTTTGATGAACCGAGGAATCGCTCTGAAATGGTGCGAATTTGTTTAAGCGCGGCATCTATTTTTTCTTCATTGTTGAGGTGTATTTTTTTCACCGCAAAAAGACCGTCGGGGCCGCTTTGTAATGAATTTATTTTTTCAAGAAATTCACCACCCAACAGGCGCGCTTCTTTTGGTATGTATTGATGGTGGTTGGATACCTCTGACATAAGGTCGTTAATTTTATTTTCGTATCGGTCAAGCGGTGACAAATGTTTTGCATCTGTTGCCGCCGACATATTGATAAGTATCCCGTTTGTAAGCTCGATCCATTGTTGCATTGGCCCTGATGTTACAAATGAACCCGAAGGAAGGTTCGCCGCAAATTGAATAGCAACAAGATCTTCTTGCAACAGATGTATTTCGTCATTTATTTGGCTTAAAATGTTGCTGTATTTTATTCGATCATTAACCAGAAGATTCAATGTGTCGTATGATTCAGTAAGCTGTTGTTTTAATTCCAGTAACTTTCTTTTCTTTTCCTGCTTAAGCACATCTGTCGAAATGTTGTTTAATATTTCTTCCAACCACACGGCGTCATCGTGGACCTTGGAAATTTCGGTAATGCGCACCCAGTTGTTGGGGGCCACCACCAACATTGCCCCGCGTTCGGCAATGGAAGCACTTATGCGGCTTATCTGGGCGGCATCGGTTAGGGTGGGTAATTCGGTTCGGCTGATGGAATTAAAGCTGGCCTGAAAACGATTAAGGGCAAATATAGAAGCCCCACCGGCAATCACCGCTGAAAATATTATCAGGCCCAATGCCGCAAATAGACGCGAAGATATTACCGCACCGGTTTTGGCCATTATTCAGGGTTCCTCATGGTGTTGGTGCATCATATTATTTGCGCGCATTTTGTCATTCATAAGCATTAATCTTGGATCTTTACCTTTATTCATAACAAAGTATGCAGTGTATCATTTAACTATAAGTTGCATAAAAATGAAATACATTCTAATTATTATTGATATAAGCTTAAGCGTAATGCCCAAATACAGAACACAATTGCTAAGTATTTTAAAATAGCCCAATTTTTGTCATTTCATGTTGCCACAAATCACCCGCTATATCGGGTGATTAATTAGCAAAATTGGCAAATAAACATTTTTTACAAAGGTTACAAACAATGCCACGCAGATATTATCTGACTGCACTCTTAGCGTTTATTTCAGTTTTTTTCATTTTGCCCGCAGCAAATGCGGCGACGATTGATTCCATTCGCGACAGGGGGTTTGTAAGTTGTGGCGTTACCGAGCGAATGCCCGGTTTTTCTGCCGTTAATAGCGATGGATCGTGGAATGGTATGAACGTTGATCTTTGTAGGGCATTGGCGGCGGCGGTTTTGCAAAATGCAGAGGCAATAAAGGTACAGCCATTCTGGCTTGAAGCTTTGGCAACCCGTGATATTGACGTTTTGCATGCTGGCTCCACCTGGACGCTGTCGCGCGATAGTGAAAAAAATATAAACTTTCCCGGAACAGTTTTTTATGATGGGCAGGGTTTCTTGGCACACGCCAAAGTAGGTGCGCAAAATTTGAAAAAAGCAAAAACAATATCGGCTATTAACGTGTGTGCGATTGTGGAAACATCCACTGCTGGTAGCAACCTAAGCGAATACATAAAAAACAATAATCTTGATTGGAATATGATCGAGGTAAAAACCCTTGATGGTATGTGGAGCGCTTTTTTCGGCGGTCGTTGCGATATGGTTATACATGACCGCACCGCACTTATGACGGTTCATGCCGATCGCCTTGAAGGTTCTGACGATTATGTTGTATTTCCGGAAATAATATCTAAAGAGCCGCTTTCCCCGGCCGTTCGTGCCGATGATGAAAAGTGGGAAGATCTTGTTCGCTGGACGACATTCATAACCATCGCGGCAGAAGAACTGGGAGTAAATTCCAAAAATATTGATGCCATGACAGATGATCACAACCCAGCTATTGCCCGCCTTTTGGGAACGGCCAAAGGAATAGGCAAAGGCTTTGGCCTTGATGACAAATGGGCATACCGGGTTATCAAACAGGTTGGTAATTATGGTGAAATATTTGAACGCAACCTTGGTTCCGGGTCTAAGTTCAAATTAAAGCGCGGCCTAAATGATTTGTGGGTTCGCGGCGGATTGATGATTGCCCCACCGTTGCGCTAAACCAAGCTAACCCATGACTTAATAAATTAAACCCCTGCGCGGTTTTTGTGCAGGGGTTTTTCTTTGTTTTATAGGCAGTTGACCGACAATTGCCAAACCAACGATTTATCGATAAAATGATAATATAATGTCGACCTTGGTTTTGTTGGAACAAAGCAAATGAACCCAAAAAATGGCGCAAACGGCAAGTGGCAATTTTGGATTGACCGTGGCGGCACCTTTACCGACGTTGTTGCCAGCACGCCCGACGGGCAGGTTGAAACCCGTAAGCTTTTATCGGAAAACCCCGAACAGTACCCGGACG
>JAOULV010000127.1 GCA_029881835.1 Rhodospirillaceae bacterium | reverse complement strand
ACCGCTTCAAATTGCTCGTGGCTTGAATGACCTATGGAGCAGAGGTGGCCTGCAGTACGCACCACCAATCCGCTAAATAATAAATTTCACCCTCTCTGGCCATTTGGTCGGAGAGGGTGGTTTATTTAATCTGCTAATTTTTCTTGAGGGGGAAAATAGGCTTCATGGCGGAAGTAGAAAAAAATATTATAAAACCATCAAAACCATCACCGTGGAATGACCCGGCGGTACGTTCGGTTGTTTTTCAGGCAATTGCCCTGGCTGCGGTTATTTATTTCTTTTATATAATTTTTCAAAACACCCTTCATAATATGGAAACCCGTGGCATTACCACCGGGTTTGCGTTCCTCAATAAATCTGCCGGCTTCGGCATTTTGATGAGCCTTATTGAATACGATGAATCCCACACCTACGGCCGGACATTTCTGGTTGGCCTGCTCAACACATTGTTGGTCACTTTTTTAGGGATCATCATGGCCACCACCATCGGGTTTATAGTCGGCGTTGCCAGACTTTCATCAAACTGGATAATTTCAAGACTGGCTGCGGTTTATATTGAAACCCTGCGCAACATCCCGTTGTTGCTGCAAATATTTTTCTGGTATTTTGCCGTGCTGCAAGTATTGCCTGGGCCGCGCAACAGTCTTTCATGGCAAGAAACATTTTTCTTAAGCAACCGTGGGTTTTATGCCCCGGCACCGGTATTTGAAAGCGGTTCGGGGGTGGTCATTGGTGCATTTGTTTTGGCAATCGTTCTTATCATTGCCCTTGTTAGGTGGGCCCACAAAAGACAAGAGGCGACCGGTCAGCAATTTCATACAGTTTATGCATCACTTGGTATTTTAATTGGCCTGCCGACAATCGCTTTTTTTGTTTCTGGCCGGCCAATCGGTATCGAATACCCTGCATTATCAGGATTTAACTTTAAGGGCGGAACAAACGTTATCCCTGAACTAATGGCGTTGCTTTGGGCGTTGTCGTTTTATACCGCAGCCTTTATTGCCGAAATCGTGCGTGCCGGTATTTTGGCCGTGAGCCATGGCCAGACCGAGGCCGCGCACGCATTGGGTTTGCGCAATAGCCCGACACTCAGGCTGGTAGTCATCCCGCAGGCACTGCGCGTTATTATTCCGCCACTTACATCGCAGTATCTAAACCTTGCCAAAAACTCGTCATTGGCAACCGCTATCGGGTATCCCGATTTGGTTGCGGTATTTATGGGAACAACACTTAACCAAACAGGCCAAGCGGTTGAAATTGTTGCCATGACCATGGCTGTTTATTTGACCATCAGCCTAACAATTTCAGGTTTTATGAACTGGTATAATAAAAGCAAAGCATTGGTGGAGAGATAACAAATGTCAGGTTTCACCGAAATTAAAAGCAGGCCGGCACCGGTTAGCACCACGGGCACAATTGGCTGGATACGGCAAAATCTTGTTTCCACGCCGTTGAATACGCTTTCCACCGTAATCGGCCTTTATTTAATTTATACTTTTTTGCCACCAGTTTTGGATTGGGCTATTTTTAGCGCCAATTTTCTCGGCACAGACGAGCACGCATGTAACGGTGGCGGGGCATGTTGGGTGTTTGTAAAGCAGCGCGCATCATTATTTATTTACGGCTTTTATCCATCGGAAGAATACTGGCGTCTTGACCTTGTATTTGCACTGTTAGCCATTACGTTTGTGCCGCAATTTTTTGACGCGTTCCCGTATAAAAAATGGTTTGGTATTTTTTCCATAACCGGGCTTCCGGTAATTTCATTTTTTATTATTTCCGGCGGGGTTTTGGGGCTAGAGCACGTCGAAACCGAACAATGGGGCGGGCTTTCATTGACATTGATAATTGCTTTTGTCGGCATTGTTGCCGCACTGCCGTTTGGGGTTTTGTTGGCATTGGGCAGGCGCTCAAATATGCCCATAATTCGCACCATGTGCGTAATCTTTATCGAGGTCTGGCGCGGTGTGCCGCTTATTTCGGTTTTGTTTATGGCATCTGTCATGTTGCCGTTGTTTTTGCCCGAAGGGGTAACCTTTAACAAACTGCTGCGCGCCATGATTGGTATTGTCATGTTCCAATCTGCGTATATGGCCGAAGTTATCCGCGGCGGCTTACAAGCCATCCCTAAAGGCCAGTACGAAGCCGCCAGCGCACTGGGGTTGAGCTACTGGCGCTCGATGACCTTTATTATTCTGCCCCAAGCCCTAAAACTGGTTATCCCCGGTATCGTTAATACCTTCATTGCATTGTTCAAAGACACAACGCTGGTTTTGATTATTGGCCTGTTTGACGTGCTGGGCGCGGTGCAATCAGCCATCGTTGACCCTAACTGGCCCGGCGTCGCAACCGAAGGATACTTTTTTGCCGGTTTTTGTTTTTGGATTTTTTGTTTCACCATGTCGCGCTATTCCATGCGATTGGAAAGAAAGCTTCATACCGGTCATAAAAGATAATTTTAATTTAGATTTTCACATCTTAAGGAAAAGCCAATGCCTGCAACTAACGCCCAACCTTCACCAAATAAAAGCGGTCTTGCCGTTGAAATAAAGGCAATGCACAAATGGTACGGACAATTTCACGTGCTAAAGGACATCAACCTTGAGGTCAAGCAAGGCGAGCGCATAGTTATTTGTGGGCCATCGGGTTCGGGTAAATCAACCATGATACGTTGCATCAACCGCTTGGAAGAACACCAAGAAGGACAAATCTTTGTCGAAGGTATAGAGCTAACCGATGATTTGAAAAAGATTGATGAAATCAGGCGCGAAGTCGGAATGTGTTTTCAACATTTCAATCTGTTTCCGCATTTAACGGTTTTGGAAAATTGCACGTTAGCCCCAATCTGGGTTCGTAAAATGCCAAAAGCTCAAGCCGAAGAAGTTGCGATGAAATATTTAGAGCGGGTTAAAATTAAAGACCAGGCGCTTAAATACCCGGGCCAGCTTTCCGGTGGCCAGCAACAGCGCGTGGCAATCGCCCGTTCACTTTGCATGAGCCCGAAAATCATGCTGTTTGATGAACCGACCTCGGCGCTGGATCCGGAAATGATCAAGGAAGTTTTGGACGTTATGGTCGAGCTGGCTAACGAAGGCATGACCATGCTTTGCGTAACCCATGAAATGGGTTTTGCCAAAATGGTCGCAGACAGGGTGATATTCATGGATGCCGGACAAATTGTCGAAGAAAATGAACCGAACGAATTTTTCAACAACCCGCAAAATGACCGCACCAAGCTGTTCCTTAGCCAGATTTTGGATCATTGATAACCTTTAAGGGGAAATAAATGCCTTCAGCACACAAAAGCCTTAGAGAGCGCGCCTGCGAAGCAACCAAGCGCATCAACGGTATTCTTGGCGTTAGCGATGAAAGCCACAACAAGGAAGTAGCCAAAGCGGTTGAAAAGGCGATCATCGATGCTTTGTTAGAAGAACGTGAACGTTGCGCCACGGTTGCGTTTGAATGTTTGCCCGAAGATCAAGATAGGGCACACAAAGTGGCAGAAGAAGTCAGGCGCATTCGCGATGCCTTGGTTACCAATCTTACGTCCATGCGTTAAGAAAACGCATTACAGCAAATCAAAGCACATCAAGACACAATGGGAACTTCTTTATCGTTGCCCCATTCGGCCCACGATCCATCATAAACCGTATTGTGCTCTTGCCCAATCATGTACATGGCAAGCGTTAGCACGCACGCGGTAACCCCGGACCCGCACGAGGTTACGATGGGTTTGGAAAAATCTATCCCGGCATCGTTAAAGGCCGCTTTTATTTCATCAGTGCTACGGAAGGTAAAATCCTTTGACGGGTCCATAAGTCTGGTAAACGGTAGGTTGATGGCGCCGGGAATATGGCCCTTGCGTTCGGTTGGGCGCGGTTCGTGGTCAATTCCGGCAAAGCGGCCTTCGGAACGGGCATCAACCACTTGGCAGTGATCGCTGTTAACGTTTTCAATCATCTGTTCTTTGTTGCAGACATATCCTTCGCGCACCTTTGGGGTGAAGTGTGCGGGTGGTAAAATTGGTTCAACGTGTTCAAGCGGGCGTTTTTCCCGCCCCCATTTAAGCAACCCACCATCAAGCACCGAAACTTTGTCGTGACCGAACGCCCTGAACATCCACCACACCCGTGCGGCCGCCATGTACCCGCCATTGCCGTCATAAACAACAACGTGGGATTCTGGCCCAATGCCCATGGCATCAACCGCGTGTTTAAATTTTTTGCTGTCGGGCATCATGTGCGGCAATAAAACCGTGGTGTCGGCAATTTCATCAATGGGAAAATAAGAAGCACCGGGGATATGGCGATAGGTATATTCTTCATAGGCATCGCGGTCCGAATGGGGCAGGTGATATGTCGCATCTATTATGCGCACATGTTGATCGTTGAGATTTTCTTCCAGCCATTGGGTGCTGACCAGCGCGTGCGGGTTAGGGGTGCTCATTTATTTATTTTCCATGGTTATTATTGTTGGTTGGTGGATTAACCAAACCAACATAGCGCGATTTCAATATTCAGCCAAATTGAAAGCGATAATTTTTTTTAAAGCCAGTCGGGGCAGGGTAAACCTTTTTCTTTCAAGAAAACGGGGTTGAAAAGCTTGCTCTGATAACGGGTACCGAAATCGCCCAAAATTGTAACTATGGTGTGACCCGGCCCCATTTGTTTGGCCAAACGTATGGCGCCGGCAACATTAATGCCGCTGGAACCGCCAAGGCATAGCCCCTCGTTTTTAAGTAAATCAAAAATAATCGGCAAAGCCTCAGAATCCGGTATCTGAAAAGCATCATCAATGCTTACCTCAGCTAAGTTTGCGGTTACGCGCCCTTGGCCAATACCTTCGGTTATTGAGCTTCCTTCTGATTTAAGCTCGCCGGTTTTGTAAAAATTATAAAGTGCCGCACCCATTGGGTCGGCAAGCGCAATGGTTACATCTGGGTTTCTTTCCTTTAGCGCCATACTTACCCCGCCAATGGTTCCCCCGGTGCCAGCGGCACAGATAAAGCCATCAACCTTGCCGTCAGTTTGTTCCCATATTTCCGTCCCGGTTGTTTGCCTGTGGG
>JAOULV010000126.1 GCA_029881835.1 Rhodospirillaceae bacterium | reverse complement strand
TTTGCGTGCGGCCAGCCTAACATATTTATTTGTTTTTTGGGCTTAACTAAAGCCTAGTTTTTTCCAGAAAATTAACCCCGGGCATATTCCACTAATGGCGGCAAAACCCATGAATATGGCGGGCGCGTAAAGCAGCCAATGAACCTGATCATACCCGCTTAGCCATATGCCCAACCCGATTACCGAAGCCATAAACAAAAACAGCATTCTTAGCGCATTTCCGACTTTGTGCATAAAACGTACTCCCCATAAATAATGTGACTAAGCCAACCCTAGCACGGGCCGTGGTTTGTGCTGGTAGTACTTTGCGACCACACGAAATAAGCCCGTGCACGATGCTATTGGGCATTAGGTAATGGGTAATGGGCAATGGGCAGATTGCCATGATATGATGCAAAAATGTTGAGCATAATAATCCCGACCTTCAATAGCGCGGCCACACTGGGCAAAACCATTAAAAGTATGCGCAAAAACGACATGGACGTTTTTGACATAATGGTGGTTGATGGTGGTTCGGATGATTTATCAGCCACCATTGGCGCATCCATGGGGGCATCGGTTTTTACCACCCAGCCTGGGCGCGGCCAGCAATTGGCATTTGGCGCAATTAAGGCAATTGAAAACGGGGCGACATGGCTGTTGTTTGTTCATGGCGATAGCATTTTGCCCGATGGGGCAACGGAAATAATTACCGATTTTATAAATAACCCTAAAAATATTAATCGCGCCGGGTATTTCAAACTTTCATTTAGTGATGACAGCGCAAACGCTGCGCGCGTGGCCGAATGGGCTAATTGGCGCGCCGAAACATTTGGTCTGCCCTATGGTGATCAGGGTTTTTTGATTTCTGCTAATTTTTATAAAAAACTTGGCGGGTTCAAACCGGAATTGGACCTGATGGAAGACGTCGACATGGCAATGCGGGTGGGCAAAAAAAACTTTGTGCAATTGGAAGGCAAAATTGAAACGTCTGCAGAAAAATATGTGCGTGACGGTTGGGTTCTGCGCCCGCTAAAAAATATTTTATGCCTGTTGCTTTATTTGGGTGGAGCCGGCCAAAAAACCATAAAAGGCATTTATAAATGAAAAAGCTGGGCCACCTTGTATTAATGGCAAAAGAACCACGCATGGGTCTGGTCAAATCGCGCCTTGCATCTGAAATCGGCATTATAAATGCGTGGAATTTTTACCGTTTCAATTTAGCCCGCATCACCAACCGCCTGCTTGATGATAGGTGGCACTGTTGGCTGACCATAACCCCGGACAGCGCGGTAAAAAAACGCGCCATTAAAACAGGCGGGTGGAAACAAATTGCCCAAGGAACGGGTGATTTAGGCCAGCGTATGTTGGCACCGATGCAAACCCTGCCCCCCGGCCCGGTTGTAATAATAGGTTCAGACATTCCGGGCATAAATAAACAACATATCAATGATGCTTTTAGGTTGCTGGGCAAGGCCGACATGGTATTTGGCCCGTCAGGTGATGGCGGATACTGGCTGGTCGGGCAAAAGCGCAGGCCGGTTTTGTTAAATCCGTTTAACAATGTTCGCTGGTCAAGCGAAAATGCGCTGGACGATACGCTGGCAAACGCGTTGGCTAGCCCGCGCAACCTGCGGATAAATTTTTTAAATACATTAAATGATATTGATTGCGGGCAAGATTATTTTTCTTTTAAACGCGGCATTAGTTCAACAAAATTGCATGGCCTAAACCGTGAATCCAGTTGATGAACCAAAATATCATCCCATGCATCACGGCACGCACCGGGTGAGCCGGGCAAGGCAAACAAATATGTTCCCCCGGCCAAGCCAGCGGTTGCGCGCGATTGAATGGTTGAGGTTTTAATTTTTTCATAACTGAGCATACGAAAAAGTTCACCAAAGCCGGGGATAGATTTTTCATAAACCGCTTCAAATGCTTCCGGGGTTACGTCGCGCCCGGTTAGGCCGGTGCCGCCGGTTGAAATAACAACATCAATTTCACTATCATTAATCCATAGTTTTAATTGCTGTTCGATAAGGGTTTTATCATCGCTAATAATTTCGCGTGCAACCACGTTGTGCCCCGCATTTGTTATGCGTTCAAATAACGTATCGCCGGATTTATCGTCAGCGCGCGTTCTGGTATCGGATACGGTCATCAGCGCAATATTTATGGGTAAAAATTCGCGCGAGCCATCAATTTTTGACATCGGCAACCACCAGCGGCCTTTGGCCCAATGATTGGTACTGGGGCCATTCCCCGCGCGCGATTGCATCAAGCGACGGTGCGGGCTGGCCTAAACGGTTACGATAAACCCAAAGGTTAGTTAAAACCCGTTCGATAAATATGCGGGTTTCACGCGACGGCAGGCTTTCAATAAAAAATAGCGCGTCATCAAGGTCGTTACCACGACGACGCCACTTATTAAGGTTGCCCGGCCCACCGTTCCAGGCGGCTGCCATTAAAAATAAATCGCCATTTATTTTTTTATCATTCAATAAAATCTGTATATAGCGTTGCCCAAGGGCAAGATTGTGTTCAGGGTCAAACAATGCTGATTTTTTTGACCAACGATAGCGCTTATCGCGGGCGACAAAACCAGCGGTTCCGGGCATAAGCTGCATCAGGCCGCGCGCACCGACGCCCGATTTGGCATTGGGGTTAAAGCGGCTTTCTTGCCTAACCAGTGCGTATATCAATGCCCGGTCAACCTTAAAACCGCCTTCGGGTTGCCACGCGGGAACCGGATAAACCGCCCCATCCAAGCCGCCGCCATCGGGGTAAAGCATGGCGTCTAAGCGCATGGCAAGTTCGGCCATGCCGGCATTGGCGGCAATTGTTAAAATATCTTTGGCCGCATCTTTCGATACCAAGGTTGCGACTTTGCGCAATTCGCGCTCGGCCATGGCATCTTCACCCAGTTGCAGTAACGCCAGCGCCCGTCTGCCGCCTTTATTGCCTTTTAATTTACGGGTTTCATCGCCGGCTAATGGTGGTATTTCCCAATTGAATTTTATTTCCCGCCCCATTAAGCGCCCCGCCAACATTCCATAAAATGTGCGTTCGTGTTCGGCCGCACCGGCCAATAATTGTGCAACCTTTTCTGGTTTTCTCGCTACCATGTAGGCCCTTGCCGCCCAAAAGGCAGAGGCCGAATGGGTCCACGGTGAACGATCAAGTATGGATGCTTGTTCAAAATGTTCGCCGGCACGGTTGTATTGGCCTAAGCGCCACAGCGCAAGACCAGCCGTCCAATGGGCTTCGGGCAGGTATTTGCCCGAACGTTTGGTTGCTTTTTCCGCCCACTGGACCGCCCATTCGTCACGCCCATCCATGAAATAACCCTTGGCCAAGCGGGCATAAGACCAATCCATGTCGTAATCGCTGAATAAGCTTTTAAGATTTTTATCATCAAGCATTTGCTTGACCGCTTTGGTATGGCCACGGCGCAAGCGGTCACGAATACGAATTTTAAGTCGCCATACTTCGCGCCTTTGCGCACGGTTTAATCTTTTTTCCGGTGGCTTGGCGATGGCTTCGCTTTCAAATGCGCTTGGCGGCGTAAGATTGCGCCCAACTGCGGGGGGTTTTGGTTTTTTCCAATTTGCCGGACGGCGGCGCAGTGCCAATTTGTAAATTTGCGGGGCATAATGATGGTCAGAATATTCTTCCATCCAATCTTTCAGTTCTTTGTATTTGGAACGATACTTGGTCGGATGAAGGTAGCGTTGTGCCAACACATGGCCCATCAGCAATTTATCATCAAGGGCGTCTATTAATTTATCGGCCTTGCCCCATTCGCCGCTTTCTTGCAGCTTAAAAATACTGTCATAACGCTGAACATCATCACCCGACAAAACTTTGGGCATAACAACTGGTGCCATGGTACCCAACAATGCAACGCTTGAAGACGGCCTTGGAATTGGGGTTGGCTTACCGGCGGCATGGCCCGATGGCAAATGCCACGACGACGCCAAAATGGCGGCAAGCGCAACTGATTTAAAAGCTTGGAACATACTGGGCAGCTGCATGGATTTTGAAGTTTCACTTTTGTCGGTTCAAAATTGATTTACGGTGCTTCTAGCATGAATAACGTCTGGCAAAGAAGGGGTAATCCCTTAAAATCAGCCATTTTTTATACATAAAAATTACGGCAATTTCACTTTTGAGGGGAAAATATCAATTAAATTCAGCCCACTACCGAAAAAGTCTGAGCTATTTTCGGGCTAGCCAAGGCCATCTATTTTTTTGCGAATTTCAATTAAATCGTGCCAGGTGGGGCGTTTCATCGCCGGGGAGCGCAACAAATAGGCCGGATGATAAATCGCCGTGGCGATTATTGGTCGGCTCATGCGGGGGGTTTCATAAGTAAACCATTTACCGCGAAGCTTAGATACGCTTCCTTGTTGGGCCAGTAACGAATGGGTGGCGGGGCCACCAACGGTAACAAGAATTTCCGGATCAATTAGTTCGACCATTCGCTCAACAAAGGGCTGGCAAACCGCAATCTCGCCGGCATTAGGGGTGCGATTTCCGGGCGGGCGCCAGAAAACCGTATTTGAAATAAAAATATCACTACGCGAAAGATTGATAGAGGCAAGCATCTTGTCCAACAACTTGCCGCTGGCACCGACAAAGGGAACGCCTTGGCGGTCTTCGTCTGCGCCCGGGGCTTCACCGACCAACATAACCTTGGCTGATTGGTTGCCGTCACCAAATACAAGGTTGGTTGCGGTTTTTTTTAAATTACATCCATCAAACTGTTCCAGCGCCAGCTTTAATTCATCAATGCTGTTTGCCGCGGCGGCTATTTTTACCGCCGATTTAAGCGCCTGATCATGACCGGGGGTTTTTATGTTTGCCTTAACCGGTGTCAGTGCCGAAGCCAGTTCCGGAGCTGGAGTTAGGGCCGGAGTTTGTGCCTGAACTGTTTCCTGAACTGGCGCTTGAACTGGTGCGCTTTGGGTTGCGCCAAATCTGTTTTGGCTTTCTTCGCCTATGGTTTCATCCACGCCGGCATCAAGATGCCAGCGCAGGATCTCAACCGGGGTGAGGTTATCTGCGTTTTTTTGCAAATATGTTTGTGAAG
>JAOULV010000125.1 GCA_029881835.1 Rhodospirillaceae bacterium | reverse complement strand
TTTCGGCCATAGATAAACTTTGCCTCGTTAATCATTCATATAATGTTTAATAATAACCTCGATTTAGGCTGGAAAACCTTTAATTATCAATCTCGCCCCATATATGGTTTATTGGCCGATTACAACAAAGTGAATGCGACAAAACATGCAGTTACCCACCACGTCCAAACCACGTATATTATGCTTTAGCGAATCATGTATTAAAAATGCTACAAGCGGCCCACGCGCAAGTAAGCCAAAATCCATAGAGGTGGGCATTTAATGTTATTTATTATTGGCTTCATAGTTGTTGTTGCTTCGGTGATTGGCGGGTACGCAGGTGCCGGCGGCCACCTTGAGGTTCTGTGGCAACCGCTGGAATTTCTTATCATTTTTGGCGGCGGCATCGGGGCATTTATAATTTCCAACCCGATGAACGTTGTTAAAGCTACCGGCAAGTCCATGCCCCTTCTTATTAAGGGGGAAAAGTATAAAAAAGATCATTACGTCGAATTACTGACGCTTCTTTACAGTGTGTTCAAGCTGGCAAAAAGCAAAGGCGATCTTGCGCTGGAACAGCACGTTGAAAACCCCAACGAAAGTACGCTATTTGCCAACTTTCCAAAATTTCAATCAGACCATCATGCGGTAGAATTCATGTGCGACTATTTGCGCATGCTCACCCTTGGCACCTCAAACGCGTTTGAGGTTGAGGCGCTAATGGATGCCGAACTTGATATTCATCACGCCGAAGATGCCGCCGTGTCTGATGCTATGGCGGTCTTGGGTGATGGCCTGCCCGCGCTTGGTATCGTTGCCGCAGTTTTGGGCGTTATTCACACTATGGGCTCTATTACCGAACCACCGGAAATCCTTGGTCACCTCATCGGTGCTGCGCTTGTTGGCACTTTTAGTGGTATTTTATTTTCGTACGGTTTTGTTTCGCCGATGGCGCAGTCTTTAGGAAAAACATTCCAATCAGATTCCCAATATTTTGCGTGCATGCGCGCTGGAATTCTTGCCCACATGCAAGGATACGCCCCACAGGTTTCCATTGAATTTTCTCGCAAAGTTTTAGGCTCAAACGTAAGGCCAACATTTGCTGAGCTTGAAGAGGCGGTAAATGAAATCGGCAGCGTTGCTTAAATCTAAAATGTGGAAGGCTGAATAATGCCCGCCGACCAACCAATAATAATTAAAAAAGTTAAAAAAGGCGGTCACGGTGCCCATCATGGCGGTGCGTGGAAAATCGCTTACGCCGACTTTGTTACGGCGATGATGGCGTTTTTTCTTTTGTTGTGGTTGCTGAACTCGGTTACCCAAGAACAGCTTGAAGGTATTGCCGATTATTTTGCCCCAACGGTTGCCACTCTTAGCCAAAGCGGTTCCGGCAAGATACTGGGCGGCACAACCATTGCCGATGACGGGACACAAGAAGATACCCTTGGTCGCCCCACGGTTGTGATGGACCTGCCCCCACCAAGTGCCGGCAAGGGCGGTGAATCAGCCCAAGACGCACCGTCCGAGGGCGAGTCTGACAGCCAGCCTGTCGAAGATCAGGCCGAGCAACAAACGGTTAGCGAACAAGAGCAGCTTGAAAAAGCCGAGCAACAGCAATTTGAACAGGCCGCAGACGAACTTAAAGAGGCCATAGAAACCTTGCCCGAGTTTCAGCAGCTGGCCGAAAGCCTGATGATTGATAACACGCCCGAAGGCCTGCGCATCCAGATTGTTGATCAAGACGGTCTTGCCATGTTTCCATCAGGAAGCGCCAAAATGTACGAACACACGGAACGTGTTCTTGGCCTTGTTGCCCAGGTAATTTTAAAAATGCCGCAAAATATATCTATTACCGGGCATACTGATTCCGTTCCGTTCACCACGCGTGGGGAAGAATACACAAACTGGGAACTTTCATCCGATCGCGCTAATTCCGCCAGAAGGTTTTTATTGCGTAGCGCAATACCACCGGAAAGGCTTTCGCACATAATCGGCAAAGCCGAAACAGAGCCCCTTTTGCCCGATGATCCAAAAAATTCGCGCAACCGCAGGCTTTCCATTATAATGTTGCGCGGAACGGGCGAACAGACACTGCCGGAAAAACCATCCGATAATCCATCGGACAATGGTGGCAATGTTCCATCTGTAATTCACGGCGAAACCAACAACCCTTTTCAATAGCAATAATTAGTCATCTGTTGAAAAAAGAGAACTAGATGCGTCACAACCCAAGATCCGACATCAGGTTTTTTTTCACAACCCAGCCACTATCGTGCCCCTATGTTGATGGCCTGATAGAAAAAAGGATGGTTACCGAAATTAGTGGTCGTGATGCGGTTGAAATGAACGACCGTCTTTCGCTTACGGGTTTTAGGCGTAGCCATACCGTTGCTTATATTCCGGTTTGCGATAACTGCAATTTATGTGTGTCGGTTAGAATACCGGTTCGTAATTTTATTTACACCCGCTCACAGCGAAAAATTAAAAATAAAAATACAGATATAAGTGTTTCTGTTAACCCGCCAACCGCCACGCATGAGCAGTTTTTATTGTTTCAATCATACATAAAAACGCGCCACGGCGAAGGCGACATGGCGATGATGGATTTTTATGATTATCAATCCCTAATTGAAGACACACCCGTCAGAACCAATGTGGTTGAATTTCGCAACCCTGAAAACCAGCTTATTGCATGTTGCATTGCAGACCAGATCAAAGGTGGAATTTCAGCGGTTTATAGTTTTTATTCACCCGAACTTGAGCGACGAAGCCTTGGAACGTTTATAATTTTATGGCTGGTCGAACACACTAAAAATTTAGGGCTCAATCACGTTTATTTGGGGTACTGGGTTAGCGAAAGCCCCAAGATGGACTATAAGAAAAAATTTTCTCCGCTGGAGGGGTATTCCGACGGAAAATGGGCCACAGTACAAGGCTAAAATTAACCGGATTATTCAATAAACTATGGTTGTCTAAGGGCTTTTCTAGTCATAAGCTTATGCACGAAAAATTTGTTAAGCCCCAAAATGGGCATAATGTAACAATCATACCAAACAACCGAACAGTGGAGGATGACAAAAATGAAACGTCGTGATTTTCTTAAAAATGCCGCCACGGCAGGTATCGCTGGCGCGGCAGCAGCCACGCTTGCCGCACCAGCCATAGCGCAAAATGTACGTGAACTCAAAATGGTCACCACGTGGCCGAAAAATTTTCCCGGCCTCGGAACTTCGGCACAGCGTCTTGCCGATAACATAACGGCAATTTCTGGCGGTGCCCTTTCGGTAAAGGTTTATGCCGCAGGCGAATTGGTTCCACCGTTTGAATCGTTTGATGCCGTTTCTAACGGCACCGCCGACATGTATCACGGTGCAGAATATTATTGGCAAGGAAAATCAAAGGCATTTAACTTTTTTGCCGCGGTTCCGTTTGGCCTTACAGCAACCGAAATGAACGCGTGGATTCACCATGGCGGTGGTCAACAGCTGTGGGATGAACTTTCATCCGGATTTAACATAAAGCCTTTTATGGCGGGTAATACCGGTGTGCAGATGGGCGGCTGGTATAACAAAGAAATTAACTCGCTTGATGATTACAAGGGTTTAAAAATTCGTATGCCAGGCCTTGGCGGTGAAGTTTTGCGTCGCATTGGTGCCGCAGCGGTTGCCCTGCCCGGTGGCGAGATATTCCCCGCACTGCAATCAGGTGCAATTGATGCGACCGAATGGGTTGGCCCGTGGAATGATTTGGCCTTTGGCTTTTACAAAGTTACCAAATACTACTACTACCCAGGCTTCCACGAACCAGGAACCACCCTTGGTTCAGCGATGAACCTAAAGGTATGGGAAAGCCTTTCCGCCGATCATAAAGCAATGGTAAGCACCGCGATGGCAGCAGAAAATTCTATTTCTCTTGCCGAATTCAACGCCAAGAACGGCGACGCCCTAGACACGCTTCGCAATGAACATGGCGTGCAATTGCGAAAATTTGACGATGCCACATTGCAAGCAATCGGCGAAGCGTCAGGTTCGGTTGTTCGTGAGGCAGCCGAAAGCGATGAAATCACTAAAAAGGTATTTAACAGCTTTAATGATTTCCGCAAAAAATCAATCGCTTGGTCCAAAATTTCGGATCAGGCTTATTGGAACGCACGCATCCTTCCGTTCAAATACTAAAGGGCGCGTTCATTGTAAAAATATCAAGGCTCGCGCTAATTCTGTGCGGGCCTTGATGTTTGCTAGGTAGTTTTTAATAACGTTCTAAAAAAGGGCAAATATTCTTGATGCTGCCACTTCAACTAATGGCCAAATACGTTGATACGCTCAATGAATGGATTGGGCGTGTCGTTGCTTGGGCTGCGCTAACCATGGTGTTGATGCAGTTTACGGTTGTGGTGATGCGCTATGCATTTGGTGTCGGCTCAATAATGATGCAGGAATCGGTAATATATCTTCATTCAATATTATTTATGGTTGGCGCCGGATACACTTTGCTGCATGACGGTCATGTGCGGGTTGATATTTTTTATCGCGATGCATCGATTAGAAAAAAAGCTATTGTTGATTTGCTTGGCTCGATATTTTTTATCATTCCTGTTTGTTCGCTTATCTGGTGGGCATCAATGCCATATGTGCAAAATTCCTGGGCGGTGTTTGAGGGATCCAAGGAAACAAGCGGAATTCAAGCGGTTTTTCTTTTGAAATCTGTTGTTTTGGTTTTTTCATTTCTTGTTTTTATTCAAGCCCTTTCGACCGTAGCCAAATCGATACTCACCCTTTCGGGGGTTGCAACCCCACACCAAGAACATGACAAGCTGGAAATATAGGCAATGGATATAAAAGAATCCCTTGATGTTCTTATGTTTGCGACTGCGGTTGTTTTTCTGTTAGCCGGGTTTCCGGTTGCGTTTACGTTAGCTGGAACCGGGCTGTTATTTGCTTCAATCGGATGGTTTTTCGGCGTATTTGATTTTTCTATTTTTGGCGCAATGCCTTCGCGCATTTATGGCAACGCCATGACCAACGAGGTGTTGGTCGCGGTTCCGCTTTTTGTTTTTATGGGGGTTATACTCGAACGCTCACGCGTGGCGGAAGAACTGCTTGATAGTATGGGAATGCTTTTTGGTTCAATCCGT
>JAOULV010000124.1 GCA_029881835.1 Rhodospirillaceae bacterium | reverse complement strand
CGAGATGATGTTTTTTTGCTTCGCTTGTGTTTTTTAGCCCAAGCATCCCAAGACCAGCACCAGCTACATCTATGATCTTTCCATCGCGTAGCAGAAATACCCCCTCGCTGGGCAGTGAGGATGTGAATTCATTAATCCATCGTAACCCATCTTTTGGGTGTTTGGTTGCGGCTGTAATTTTTTTTGCAGGCTTCGGCGCGGCTTTGCCAACTGCCTTTTTTACGGATGCCTTTTTAGATGTTTTCTTTTTGGCTATTTTTTTGATTGTAGTTTTCTTTGCCTTTGCACGTGACGATTTAACCGCCTTTTTTGTGGAGGTTAATTTTGCAGATGCTTTTCCCTTTTTTACCAAGCCAGTTACAGCCCTTTTCCAACTTAGCTGGCACCCCACAATGCACTATCAACCAAAATAACAATACAACCCGATGAATAATATACTTAATTTACCTTACCTATACCTTACCACGCCGCCGGTCGCCTGCCATCAATCAACCCTTCCGCGTCCAATGGAGTTGGCGCAGAGCCATAGCGACAATTAAATTAAATATATCAACAAGATAGAAGTTTATCTGAATTCCCATTATCCGGGCAAGGTGGTATAATATTGGATTTTGACTTTTTCATATCATTGAGAAGAGCCTCAATGTGTTGCCAAAAAAATATGTCCCCCCCATACCCCACAATCCGGCCTATCTCGCGACCGTTATCAACGGCGACAAATGTCGGGGTGTAAACCACCCCTTTTATGTGCTCGATATCGCTTGGAATTTCGGCATGAATATCCACCTGGCGAAGCTTAAGAACGGAGCTTTCTTTGGTTTTGTTGTAGATAGACCCAACTTCATTATTCCACCGTTCACAGTAGTTACAGGCATCTGAATAAAAATACAAAAGCTCTGCGGCGCCAGCGTTAATCGGCATGAATGCAACGAATGAAAAGATGTAGGCAATAACGTAAAAACGCTTCATTTTTATTTAAGTCCAATTAATATTTAAAAAAACCCGGTAAGCACATCTGCGCCTAACCGGGTTTTCAAAAAAACGTAAAAGACGTTATGGCTTTTCAATTAAGTAACGAAAAACACCGCTGTCTTCACTGCTTTCCATCAGTTTGTTGCCGGTTGATTTACAAAAAGCTTCAAAATCTTTTACCGAACCTGGATCGGTTGACAGAACCTCAAGGGTGTCGCCTGCGCTCAGACCCTTAATTGCCTTTTTGGTTTTAAGGATTGGTAGCGGGCAGTTCATGCCTTTTGTATCAAGTGTTTGTGTGGCCATTTTTCTCTCTCTATCTAATAACTTTATTTTTATTTACTAAAGGCGCCCAAGGCTTAATCTGGGTGCCCAAATTTAAATCCGGGCTTCTGATTACATGCCTATGTTAATAAACTTTAAACATACAACACGCAAACAGGAAGCAAGATTTTTGTTGTTGGCAAACTGGCAGTGATCATAAATTTTGGTAACCAAACCAACCAGCGTGGTGCCTTCAATCGATGACATTTCTTCTAAAACGTTCCAAAATGCCCTTTCTAGCCTGATTGTTGTTGAGTGACCGTGAATTCTCAGTGATCTTCGCTCGGGAAGAAACTCCTTATCTTGCTCGCCATTGCATAGGCCAAATAGCTCACTTAGGGGAGTTTCGTCTTCGATAAGCTGTTTTCTACTGATAAACGCGCTCACTCAATCCACCTTACTAGATAAATAAGTTTATATCGGACTCCAGGGCACCGGCCATATATGTTGCCGCACCGCCAAGTTCCATTTCAGGAATCATGTCTTTTGGCCCCCACTCAAACAAATCAAGGGTCATCTGACAGCCGATAATTTTAATATCGCTCTCAACCGCCATTTCACGCAGTTCAGGGATTGAGGCAACGCCTTTTTTCTTAATCAGGCTGCGCATCATTGAAGACGCCATCGCATCAACACCGGGGATTGCCGAAACAATGTTTGGCATCGTCATGTGCATACCCATCATCGGCATTTCCATTGCTGGATTACCAAGGGTGGAAATTTGCAGATGGCCAAGATCTTTCTTCAAGAGCTGAAGACCGTAGAATGTGAAAAACATTGTAACGTCAACGTCCATGCTGGCTGCCGTAGTGGCAAGAATGAACGGCGGATACGCCCAATCGAGCGTTCCCTTGGTTACAATTATCGACATTTTCTTGTTGTTGCTTCCATCGTTAGGCATAATTTATGTTTCTCCCAAAAAATTTAAAGCCAGCCATTAACTATCTTTTGTTATCATTTATTTTGCGCGGAAATCGTACACCCCTGCCCTGTTTATTGTTTTATAATTTTTAGGGCGCAATATCCATAAACACAAAATGGATTTTAGATTCTTCTTATATAAGTTCAATCTATTATTTATTATTAGTCTGTGGGTAGTATTTATCGCCCACCGATATAAATTATAATAATTTTTTTGTTTTTACCTGTGAAATCATACAGTTGACGTGCATTTATTGTGTGTGAGCACAGTTAAAAAAACATCGTCATTATGTACAATTAGAAAATTCTAATACACAACAAAGGCAATATACACTATACCACATCGTAATAATTTTAAGTTACATAAATTGGCCTAATGGCAGTGCCTGATTTGCGTTTGCTACAATTAAGTTATTGATTGTTTTGTAATTTTTTACGGAGACCCGACATGGATGATGAACTTTCAGTGCGCACAATCGTTGCTCTAGCCGGATTCGCGGCTGGAATAATTTTTGGTGCCACGGCCAATAAAACCAACTTTTGCACCATGGGTGCGGTATCCGACATGGTTTTCATGGGCGATTCAAAACGCTTTCGCGCATGGATGATGACCATAGCGGTTGCCATTTTGGGCACGCAGGCATTGCATATAACCGGAAAAATTGATGTTTCATCATCTATTTACCTGACATCAAACCTTGGCTGGCTTGGCGCCATATTGGGTGGCGTCATGTTTGGCTTCGGCATGACCATGGCTGGCGGTTGCGGCAACAAAACACTGGTTCGCATTGGCGGCGGAAACCTAAAATCCATAGTCGTGGCCATAATAATGGGTATTTTCGCTTATATGACGTTGCGCGGCCTTATTGGCCTTGCCCGCATCGAGCTTGAGAAAACCAACGTGGACCTTAGCCAGACATCAGGCCTTGAAACCCAGAGCATGGTTGAAATGGTGGCGCGCCTCGTTAATGCCGAAACCGAAAGCGTGCGCTTGGCGGTAACCCTTGTTTTTGCCGGCGCGCTATTGGTTTATGTGTTCAAAAGTGCGGAATTTCGCTCATCACCCTTAGATATTGCCGCAGGCCTTATTATCGGCCTTTTGGTTCCGGTCGGCTGGTGGATTACCGGCGTTTTGGGGTTTGATGAGTTTGAGCCGACCCAGCTGTTTTCGTTCACCTTTGTTTCGCCAACGGCTGAATCAATTCAATATCTGATGACGTTCACCGGCGCGTCCATAAACTTTGGCATTGCAACCGTGGGTGGGGTTATTTTGGGGTCGTTCCTGATGGCCGTTTCAACCAAAAGCTTCCACATCGAGGCGTTTTCCGATGGCTCCGACATGATAAGGCACATGATCGGTGCGGCAATAATGGGTGTCGGCGGTATTTTGGCCCTTGGTTGCACCATCGGCCAGGGAATAACCGGCATGTCCACACTGGCGTTCGGTTCGGTTATTGCGCTTCTTTCGATACTTTTTGGTGCCCTGTGGGGCCTAAAGTCGCTGGAAGAAGATTCAGTTTTGGGCGGATTAAAGGCCATCTTTAGTCGCAATTGATAATCCAATACATTAGAATTTTATCGTAATCATCTGAATTAAAAGATAAATAAAGGCGGGTTTTATTTCCCGCCTTTATTGTTTTGCCCGGCCACTTATCCACTGGAATTTTCATACCATTATTTAGACTAAGGGTTATCCCCAATTCCCCAAAAACAAAACAGCGGGTAGAAATATAGTGCATTTTAGCTAGTGCAGACAAAGGGCAGATTCTAGCCTACCTATGATTGTATTCACGTTTGAAAACATTTGTTAATTGGGGAAAATTCGTTGCCTTTTGTTGCCCCGTCTTTAATGTGTTGTAGTGCCGACATAAGGCACAAATGGTCCGTCTTTGGGGGTTTAAGAATGATGATTAATTCGTTCACCAAAAAGTCGGGCTTTCGTTCCAGAATGTTGCGGTCTTTTTTTTGGACCTTAACGTCTGGGTAAATTTCCGGAGCTTCAAGTGCTGGGATTCCCCGGCACAGCTTATGGGAGGGACAATGAAACACTCAAAACTTTTGGCAACCGCTTTTGGCGTTGCCGTTGCCGGGGCAATTAGCTTTGGCGCACAGGCTGAGGAAATGGCCGCTTTCGAAATAGTCGACGGCACCATCCCGCAGTCACTTACCGGCACACCGGGCGATCCGGCAAACGGTCGCAAAATTGCCATCAATCGTAAAAAAGGCAACTGCCTTGCCTGTCATGTAATGCCAATTCCTGAAGAACAGTTCCACGGTGAAACTGGGCCTGCGCTTGATGGTGTTGGTGGCTACTCGACCGAGGCCGAGCTTCGCATGCGCATGGTTGACGCCAAGGTTATTAACGAAGACACCATGATGCCCAGTTTCTATAAAACCGGTCAGCATATGGTCCTAAAAAGCTTTGAAGGCAAAACCATTCTTTCGGCACAAGAAGTCGAAGATGTGGTCGCTTATTTGCTGACCTTGAAATAAGTCAACTATAACCCATTAAAAACCAATAGAGGTTGATATGAACAAAAACATTCTCAACATGGCCGAAATGGACCGCCGCGCACTTTTGAAAGCTGCCGGTATGGGCGCATTGGCCTTAACTGGTGCGGGCATTGCATCAACTGCAAACGCCACCCCTGAAGAAGCTGCTGCTTACCTTGGTAAGGTTACCGGCGGTGCCAAAGGCATGGCAAATTCACCTAAGGTTACAATTAACCTTCCGGAAATTGCCGAAAACGGTGCAACCGTTCCGCTTACGGTTTTAGTCGATAGCCCGATGACATCTGGCGATCATGTAAAACAAATCCACGTTGTGGCCGAAGGCAACCCAATCCCTGAAGTCATTTCCTTTAACCTTACGCCTGCCAATGGCAAAGCCGAAGTTTCAACCCGTATGCG
>JAOULV010000123.1 GCA_029881835.1 Rhodospirillaceae bacterium | reverse complement strand
GGGCAAACCATACATAGGTAGATATTATAAATTTCAATCATATCAAATTTTATTAAGCAAGGACTTTCGTTACATGGACATAAAAGACCACATACGGGCAATACCCGATTTTCCCAAGCCGGGAATACTTTTTTACGACATATCGACATTGCTTGCCCACCCGGACGCATGGCAAGTGGCAATGGGCCGGATGGCCAGAATGATTGGCGCATGGCAACCGGAAGTATTGGTGGGTATTGAATCACGTGGTTTTTTGGTAGCCGCCCCATTGGCGCTAAAACTGGGTTGCGGTTTTGTCATGGCACGAAAAAAAGGCAAGCTACCGGGGAAAACTATTTCATATGATTATGAACTTGAATACGGCACCGATACCATAGAACTACAAGACGACGCCATTCCAAAGGGAAGCAAAGTTGTTATTCTTGATGATTTATTGGCAACCGGTGGAACGCTAAATGCTACAATTAACCTATGCGCCAAGGCCGGCGCCGATGTTGTTGGTGCCGCCGCTATAATTGAGCTAACGTTTCTCAATGGACGAAATAATCTAAATATTCCATTTGATAGTCTGGTTGCTTACGACGAATAATTAACACCAAAAAAACATAACAAAAAAATATAAGGCCCATCCACATGCCAGACAGAAGAACCCTTGAAGAAATGATCGATGCTGTCGGCAAAGACGGGGTCCGCGAACTTTATGGGGTTTTTAAAGCGGATGCCATCATGCGGCTTGATGAAATAAGAAACAGAAAAAACGCCGATGGCGATCTTGCCGTATTAAAAAGACACGCCCATTCCCTTAAAGGGGTGTGTCGAACTTATGGTCTTCCTGATTCGGGTGAATTGGCGTTTGCGCTTGAACAGGCAGTAAGCACGGGAACCCCTGAAGAAATATTACAAGCTGCAGAAAAAGTTCTTATGCACGTTCCCGGCGAAATCGAACAAGGTGAAAATCTTGTGGCGGAACTTACCGCGGCAAACCCGAACGACAATTCCTGAAATATTTTATCAGGCCATCTTTTTTTGTTTTTCTTCCCACGCTTGGCGTTTGCGATAAATGGTTGATGCCGAAATACCAAGATGCATTGCGGCCTTGGGCACGTTGCCATCACAAATATTTATTGCATGCTCAATGATATCTCGCTCGGTTTCATCAAGCGGGCGAATGTCGTCTGCGCAAAGGGGAATAAACGCCGTAGCACCAGATTCGGTTTTAGCGTTGACCGCACCAACTGCCCCCGATTTACTGTCTTGATTTTTAATGCTGTCAACGGGTGCAATTGGCGCTGCCTTGCCAATGAATTCATCCAATGGGGCCGGGAGCATATCTTCGGTTATTTCATCCCCATCGTTAAGAACAACCATATTCCTGATTACGTTTTGCAATTGGCGGACATTTCCCGGCCATTGATACGTTGCGAAAATCCCGCGCACCCCATCGGAAAAACCTTTGAAGGATTTATTTTCTTCGCCCGCATACGCACTCAAAAGGTTTTCGGCGATTGCCAAAACGTCAAGGTCGCGCTCACGCAACGGCGGCATAGCGATTGGAATAACGTGCAAACGATAAAATAAATCTTCACGAAAACGCCCTTCGGCAACCTCAACCAATGGGTCTTTGTTAGTGGCGCAAACAAATCTTATGTCTGCTTCTTCGGTTTTTGAGCCACCGACTTTTTGGAAGGTTCCGGTTTGAATAAAGCGCAATAGCTTGGTTTGCAGGCTCATATCCATTTCGCATATTTCATCTAAAAACAAGGTTCCGCCCCTTGCTTTTGTTGCCGCCCCGTCACGATCGGCAACCGCACCGGTGAAGGCGCCTTTGACGTGACCAAAAATTTCACTTTCCATCAAATCTTTTGGGATGGCACCGCAATTTATAGCAACGAACGGGCCTGATTTGCGCGGACTTTTGCTGTGGATTGCTTCGGCACAAACTTCTTTTCCGGTTCCGCTTTCCCCCGTTATAAACACGGTTGCTTTTGATCCGGCAGCGCTGTCAATAATGCGATAAACACTTTGCATCGGTAACGATGCACCAATAAAGCCCGCGTATTCACGCCGATCAATATCGTTGCGATAAGTGTTTACAATTTTGTTTAAACGTTGGCGTTCAATAACGTTTTCTATGGTTACCAACAACCGTTCGGCACTAAAGGGTTTTACCAAAAAATCCATGGCGCCTAGACGCATGGCATCAATGGCGGTATTAAGCGATGCATTGGCGGTTATCACAATTACGGCGCTGGGGATTTCTTCTTCTGATATGCGTTTAAGAATCTCAAGGCCGTCCATATCAGGCAACACAAGGTCTAGCAGCACTATTTCCGGCGGGTTTTGGGAAACGCCGGCCATTCCTTCGGCCCCGGTTTCAACGTGAACAACGTCATAGGCGCCATTTTTAAGGTATGCCTCATAGGTGCGCGCAAGCGCCACGGTATCTTCAACCAACAAAATACTTGTATTTTCGCTGACCAAGCCCTGCTCTCCTCGTCCCACGGATATCCATATGGTAACCCCAATTGCATTTTGCAAATAGAAAATTAAGACCCATGACGACAAAAAATAGGTAATATCGAACAAATGACACCAGATCCCAAATACACCAAAAAACCATACAAACCCAAAAGGGCGCAGAAATCCCAGTTGCTTTCGCGCATGGTGGAAAAAATCGTCAAACCGGTTTTTGGCAAGCGCGGCTTTTCAAATGCCGCCATAATCACTAACTGGGCGGAAATAGTGGGCCCTGAGCTAGCAAGGTTCAGTGCGCCGGAAAAGCTCACTTTTTCTAGGGATGGCTCATCTGGTGGCATACTGCACCTGAAAACCATAACCGGCGGCATGGCGACAGAAATACAGCATCTTGAGCCAATTATTATTGAACGTATAAATCGCCATTTTGGCTACAAGGCGGTAGTTGGCCTGCGCCTGAGCCAAGGCCCCATACCCCAAGAAGAAAGCACCACCGCCCCGGAAATAAAGCTAAGCCAAGAGCAAGAATTGGCTTTGAACGAATCACTCAAAAATATTGAAGACGAAGAAATAAGGCTAACCCTGGCTAGGTTAGGCAAATCCATAGTCGGCAGGAACAGGGGCGAAAGCTAACTGTCATAAATAAGCCCCAATATTTCAATATGTTATTGCTGGTTAACAGTTATCCACAAAATGTTTAAGCGACCAAGGTGGCGATGCTTGTGGTTGGAGTAATGAGTCCGTATATTCGGCCTTGCCCTAAAGGGCTATATATTGTGTTTAGAAAGAAAATTATGACCATATCTGCCTATTTTCAACGCATCCACAAGCCGGCCATAACTATGCCCAAGTATCTGTTGTTGCTTGTTTTTGTGCTTTTGCTGGCAATGCCGGGCAAAGGCTTTGCGGGCGTTGCCGATACGGACGAAGCGCTGTCTGAAAAAACCATGGGTTCAACTGACGCCAAGGTCGTAATTCACGAATACGCATCCCTTACCTGTTCGCACTGCGCCAATTTTCACAATAACGTTTTGCCGGAAATAAAGAAAAACTACGTTGATACCGGCAAGGTGCGCATTATTTATCATGACTTTCCCTTAGATGACTTGGCGCTGGCCGCTTCAATGTTGGCACGGTGCGCTGGCAACGATAAATTTTTTCCAATGCTTGGAACATTATATAAATCACAGCAACAATGGGCCAGGGCACAAAACCCACTTCAGGCATTAACCGGAATTTCACGCATGATTGGCGGGATGAACGAAGACGACGTCAAAGCCTGCCTTGAAAATAATGATCTTTACTGGGCGATTGCCGAAAGGCGAACCAATGCCAGCAAAAATCTTGGGATTAATTCAACGCCAACTTTTTTTGTTGATGGGAAAAAAATAGATGGCGTCCTTAGCTACCAAGATTTCAGTGAAGTTTTAAATCAATTACTCGAAAAAAATGGCGGCATTTAATAGCTATTAGTTAAAAATATTATCCAATTTAAATAATCAAAATTAAAGGGTGGGAAAAACTTGCTCAAGTTTACAAAATTAAGGTTACAGGGTTTTAAATCGTTCGTTGATCCAACCGAACTGGCCATTGAGCCAGGGCTAACCGGTGTGGTCGGGCCCAACGGGTGCGGTAAATCAAACTTGGTTGAAGCGCTTAAATGGGTCATGGGCGAAACATCCGCCAAACAGATGCGTGGCTCATCCATGGATGACGTGATTTTTGGCGGGTCGTCAAATCGCCCGTCACGCAACGTGGCTGAAGTTGTTGTCCATATGGACAATACCGCGCGCGTAGCACCGGCAATGTTCAATGATGCCGAAGAATTAGAAGTCGTGCGCCGAATTGAACGCGACCAAGGGTCAAACTACAAGGTAAATGGCCACGAAGTCCGCGCCAAGGATGTGCAATTGCTGTTTGCCGATGCGGCATCCGGTTCAAAATCAACCGCGCTTGTAAGCCAAGGCAAAATTGGTGCGATCATTTCCGCCAAACCACAAGACCGGCGCATGCTGTTGGAAGAAGCCGCAGGCATTACCGGCCTGCATTCACGCCGCCACGAAGCCGAGCTACGCCTGCGCGGGGCCGAAACCAATCTGTCGCGCCTTGATGATATTTTGGTAACCCTTGAATCACAATTACAAAGCTTGAAGAAACAATCACGCCAAGCAACGCGCTATCGCAACATTTCCGACCTTATAAACAAAGCCGAAGCCATGCTTTACCATGTGCGCTGGATACGCGCCCAAGAAGATTTAAACGCCAACAAGGAAAAATTAAAAGAAGTTCAATCCGTTGTCGGTGAATTGACCGCAAAAGTCGCTGCCGCCACCACCGCACAAACACAGGCGGCTGACGGTGTGCCGGAATTGCGCGCCCAAGAAGCCGAAGTCGCCGCCAAATTGCAACGCTTTACCCTGGCACGTGAAGGTTTAGACGACGAAGCCAACCGAATTGAAGCCGCAAGGCTTGATCGCATTCACCGCCTTGAGCAGGTTCGCCATGACATCGCGCGTGAACGCGAACTTGCCGAAGATGCCGCCCAGGCAGCGCGCGCATTGGCATCGGAAAAAACAAAAATTGAATCCGAACGCGAAGGCGAAGATGAAGCGTTGACCGAATCAGAACGTGCCCTAGAAGCGGCAAGTGCGGTCGTTGCCGAAATTGAAAGCAAGCTAACCACGT
>JAOULV010000122.1 GCA_029881835.1 Rhodospirillaceae bacterium | reverse complement strand
ACGGCCAATATTTATTGTTGATGCCGCCGTGCCCGGCGATGTTGAGCCGGCGGTTGAAGAATTAGACGATGCATTTGTTTATGGCCTTGGCGACCTTGAGCGCGTCGCCCTTAAAGGGCGCGTCGGGCGCGAGGGCGAGGCGGCGGAAGCGTTGTTAATACTGGCCGAAGAGGTTGATAATTTTCTCAATTCCTTGGCCGAGCGTGTTGCCGTCCCGGTATTGGTTAGAATGCGCAACCTGTTCGAAGATGCGCGCAAGCAGGCAATGCAAGATTCCGGTGGTGATGGCGAAAAAGCCACAAGGCTTTTGGCCAGCAGGCTATTGCACGGCCCATCTGCGGCCCTGCGCCGGGCCGCATCGCAAGGGCGCGATATGGATGAAATGGCAAAAATTTTGGAAGAGCTTTTTGCCGATGCCCTGGACGATCTTGACGACAAAGGCGACTTTAACAAATGAGCATGGAAGAAAACCTAAAGCGCGTGGTTGACCGCCATGAAGAACTGTCATCGCTGTTATCAAGCGGGGGGTTGAGCGCGGATGATTTTCGAAAACTATCAAAAGAATATTCCGATCTTTCCCCGGTGGTTAACGCTATTAATGAATTAAAAAAATCAAAGTCAGCGTTGCGTGATGCCGAAACCATACTGGGCGAAAGCGGAACGGACCCGGAAATGCGCGCGCTAGCCAATGAAGAAGTGCAAGAATTAAAAGAAAGTGTTCCAAAGTTAGAACACGAAGTTCAGCTATTGTTGATGCCCAAGGACGAGGCCGATGAAAAAAATGCTATCTTAGAGGTTCGCGCCGGCACCGGCGGCGATGAAGCCGCGCTTTTTGCGGCCGATTTGTTCCGCATGTACCAGCGTTATGCCGATGAACACAAATGGAAATTTGAAATTCTTGAACTTAGCGAAACCGGTATCGGTGGATACAAAGAAGCAATTGCATCTATCAGTGGGAAAAACGTTTTTGCCCGCCTAAAATATGAAAGTGGGGTTCACCGGGTTCAGCGCGTGCCGGAAACAGAATCTGGCGGGCGGATTCATACCTCAGCTGCCACCGTTGCGGTTTTACCGGAAGCCGAAGAAGTTGATGTTGAAATAAGACCTGATGACCTGCGCATTGATACCTACCGCGCCCAGGGCGCTGGTGGACAGCACGTTAACACCACCGACAGTGCGGTGCGCATAACCCACATTCCAACCGGAACGGTGGTTGCTTGCCAGGACGGCAGGTCGCAACATAAAAACAAAGAAAAAGCCATGACCATGCTCAGGGCCAAAATTTACGATAGCCAGCGCCAAGCCGCCGATCAGGAGCGCGCGCAAAGCCGCAAAGGACAGGTTGGTTCCGGTGATAGGTCTGAACGGATTCGCACTTATAATTATCCCCAAGGCCGGGTAACCGATCACCGCATCGGCTTAACCCTGCACAAACTAGACCGCATTATGGAGGGCGACCTTGACGAAGTGATTAACGCGCTCACCACCGAAGACAAGGCAAGCCGTCTTGCCCAATTATCCTAAAATGTCTGCGCACAATATAAATAAACCCACCATCAAGCAGCGTTTAATTGCTGGCGCAGAGCAATTAGAACGCGCCGGAATTGAAAACCCCCGTATGGAAGCACGCATGTTAGGCGCCCTTGCCATTAATGCAGGGCCCGAAACCGTGGTGGGTGAAAGCGACCGGGAAATGACGATTGAAGAAAATGAAATATTTGTTTCTTCGCTCAGGCGCAGATGCAATCACGAGCCAATGGCGTACATTACGGGGTTGCGTGAATTTTGGTCATTGGCTTTTAAGGTTACCCCGGCAACATTAATACCCAGACCCGATAGTGAAACCCTGATAGAGGGCGTTTTAGCGCAAATTGACGATAAATCCGGCGCAATAAGAATATTGGATCTGGGAACCGGTAGCGGTTGTTTATTGCTGGCGCTTTTATCGGAGCTTGGCAATGCCCGGGGCGTTGGGGTTGATGCCAGCATTGATGCGCTAGAAGTTGCAAAATTGAACGCGAATAATCTTGGCCTTTCTGGGCGTGCGGAATTTATCAATGCCGATTGGAATTCGCCTGAATTTATTGAAACATTGGGTGAAAAATTTGATTTAGTAATTTCAAATCCGCCTTATATATCAAACAGCGAGCTTCAGCAGCTAGATATCACAGTTAGCGCGCATGAACCAATGTCGGCACTTGATGGCGGCGCGGACGGTTTGGACTCATACCGGGCTATTGTCGGCATTTTAGATAAATTATTAAACGATGATGGGGTGGCGGCATTTGAAGTTGGGTTTACTCAAGGCGAAACCGTTGCTTTGATGCTTTCGCAAAGTGCCATGCAAGTTATTGAAATCAGGGAAGATTTATCAGGGATTGGAAGAGCAGTATTGGCCAGAAAAATCAAGTCCTGATTGAAAAATAAATTACGCTTTGAGCAAAAAAAGGGTTGGAAATATCTTCTATTCCGACTAGGGTTATTACAACAAGGCGACGGGATGACGACTTGTTACCGCTCAAGACGGAGCGCACTAATTCATCCACTCCTACATTTTCCACTTGTTGCAGAATTTCTGCAGGTAGCTTTATGCGCCATTTGGGTTGGTATCCAATAGGGAAAATTGTACGAAAAAAATAAAAATACCAAAAAATACCAAAATAAACATGTCAGCTTCACAACAAAAACAAAAGACACCATGAACAAAAATCAAAACCAAAACCAAAATCAGAATAAAAACCGTTCGCGCGGGCGAAACAACAACAACCGTCGTGGCGGACAGGCACGGGGCAATAACTTTGAAAGCAATGGCCCAGAGGTAAAAGTCAGGGGCACCGCCCAGCAGGTTCTTGATAAGTACCTTCAGCTTGCCCGCGATGCCCAGTCATCGGGCGATCGCATCAACGCCGAAGGTTACCTGCAATATGCCGAACATTATTACCGGATTATAAATTCCGATTCTAATGCATCGGCAAGCAATGGATCCAACGCCAGTTCTAATTCCAACAATGTTAATGATGATGGCAATCGTCAGCCGGGTGGAAATGGCGGAAACGGTGAAAGCGTTGCCGAACTTGCACCGGCCAACGAAGCGGCAGAAAGCTTTGATGGCGATAATGATAAAACAAACGCAAGAGCAAAACGCGAAAGCAAGCCAGAGGGTGCCGCAAAGGCAAAACCGGCCCGCCAAGCCAAAGAGGCAAAGCCCGCACCGCGCAGAAGGTCATCACCAGCCGCGGCCAAAGAACAGGCTCCGGCTTAAATCATTTAAGGGCATTTACCCAATCAGCTAAAATTAAGCGTTTCCCCGCGCGCTATTTCACCGCCTGCGGCTACGCGGGCATAAACACCCATTTGGGTGTGATTAAAGTTTTCTTTTAACAGGTGCATTGTCTTTATATCACGCTCACCGGTTTCGGGGTTGGCGTGGGTCGCAAGGCAGCGTCCGGTGGGTTTGGTAAAATTTAGGCCCGCACTGCCCAATTTGGCGCCCTTGCCCGCCCATGAAAGCTCTTCCCACGCAGGGATGCCATCCATAATAATGTTGGGGCGAAAACGCAGAGGGTCAATTTTCGTTCCTGCTACTTTTTCAAGCTCGCGCAATGATGCCAAATTTAAAATTGAAATTTCACCTTCAAGGGTGTCAAAAAACCCGACTTTGCGTGCATGAACCAATATCGGGGCGTCGCGCTTTGCCAGCCCTAAAAAATTGCCAACCATTTCACCCATGGATTTTGCTGCGGTTTGGTCGGGTACGGATGCCTGTGCGGTTGAGCCATTGGGAAACGTAAGGCTGACGGAGCCCAATCCACCGTCAAAGCGACACATAATAAGCCCCAATCGGGGTTCGGTTGCCAGCACATGAAAGGCCGATTTATCCCGCCATTCGCCCCCCCTAATGGTGCCATCACCGCTTGCCGGGCCAGCGGATTTGGCAAAAGCAAACGCCCTGTCGCCGGGTATGCCGATGCCTGGCACCAGTTCGGCTCTGGCCATGGCTTCACCGGATAAGCTTTTCACCGGATACCTGTAAATTGACGTTATTTTCAAAAAAACCCCCCAAAAAAACCCAAAATGTATATGCCCCAAAACCTTGCGCAAATAATATATCGGCACATATCTAGCCTAACAAACTATAATAATAATCAGTTTTTAGCAGTTTTTTTGTATGAGGTTCAGTCATGGATTTGGAAAAACTTTCCCAGCGCTCCCAAGGTTTCTTGCAGGCAGCCCAAACCATTGCGCTTCGCTCCAACCATCAGCAAATTACGCCCGTTCATCTGTTAAAGGCGCTGCTGGATGACGAAGAAGGCCTGTGTGCGGGCCTTATAAATTCAGCCGACGGTGACGGGAAAAAAGCGCTTAAAGCCACCGAAACCGCCCTTGGCAAAATACCCTCGGTTGAAGGATCCGGTGCCGGGCAAATGTACATGGGAACCGAACTTGCCCGCATTCTTGATCAATCAGTGCAGATTGCCGAAAAAGCAGGCGATAGTTTTGTCACGGTTGAACGGCTATTGCTGGCCATAACGCTGGCCGGCAATACCGATGCCGGGCGCATTTTGGCCGATTGTGGCTTAACCCCGCAGGCATTAAATGGCGCGATTGAATCTTTGCGCAAAGGCCGCACCGCTGATAGCGCCAATGCAGAAGACCAGTTTGATGCCCTTAAAAAATATGCCCGCGACCTGACAGCCATGGCGGCGGAAGGAAAGATTGACCCGGTCATTGGCCGTGATGAAGAAATTCGCCGCACCATTCAGGTGCTATCAAGGCGCACAAAAAATAATCCGGTCCTTATAGGTGAGCCCGGTGTCGGTAAAACCGCAATCGTTGAAGGGCTGGCCAACCGCATTGTTTCGGGCGACGTTCCGGAAAATCTAAAAACCAAGCGCCTTATGGTGCTTGACCTTGGTGCCTTGGTGGCGGGGGCAAAATTCCGTGGTGAATTCGAAGAACGCTTAAAAGCGGTATTGAAAGAAGTCGAAGGCGCCAATGGTGAAATAATATTGTTCATTGATGAAATGCACACACTGGTTGGTGCCGGTGCGGCTGAAGGGTCGATGGACGCATCCAACCTTATTAAGCCCGCACTAGCCCGTGGCGAGCTGCACTGCGTTGGCGCCACCACGTTAGATGAATACCGCAAACACGTTGAAAAAGACGCGGC
>JAOULV010000121.1 GCA_029881835.1 Rhodospirillaceae bacterium | reverse complement strand
ATGTTGTAAATTTTGAGACACGCACAAAAAAAAGAGCGTCCCATGCATATTGGGTGTACCACCCGGTCATGAGACGCTCAAATCAATCATTATTACCTAATGTTACATATTCTCAGAGGGTTAGGGGCAAATACCCCAAATCCTTAAAATATGCACTTAGTTGGCCTGTTAGTTGGCCTGCCTGCGTAAAAATGCTGGAATATCAAGCAGATCGTCTTCAGATGAGCTTTCCTTGACCCTCTCATCGCTATCTAGTCCACCCAATTTTGGCTCACTAACTACTGCCAGATCTGCTTGGGGGGCCTGATGAGGAGCCTGCTCGGCAACGGGCGTGGTTTCCGCTGGCTTTTGGGCCTCTGGTTCGCTCGATGATTGGCCAAATCCGCTAATGGTGTTTCTGGCACTTCCGGTGACCCTTTCAAATAGGCTGGGGCCACGGCTCACGCCCTTTTTAAGGCTTGCGGCGTTACCTTCATCTTCTTCATCGCGTTCTGTTCCGTTTTGCATTGCTGCGGCAGCAAACGGATCTGCGCTAACCTGCTCTTCACCGCCATCGTGACGAACTGGTGCTGGCGGGATAAAGGCATCTTCTGCACCCGCGCCCGGCATTGCGGGCATGGGTGCTGCGCTCACTGTTTCAGTTGCGATTTCTTCTTCTACTAGTTCAATTTCGTTCTCGGGACCGTCTTCAATCATTTCCAATTCTGCTGCAGCCTCAGCAACTTCTTCAGCACTGAGCAATTCTGGCTCTGATTTAACTTCTGGTACTGGCGCTTCTTCTTGCACGGCCACTTGTGGCTGTGGTTCGGGTGCGCTTTGCACACCAATAACCTGCGGACGTGAAACCGCAACGGCATCGGTAACTGTTGTAATTGTAGGCGCTATGCGGCGTGAATTTTCAGCGTCCATTCCAGTTGCAACAACTGAAACACGCATACGACCATCAAGGCCTTCTTCGTAGGTGGACCCAAATATGATGTATGCGTCTTGGTCAACTTCGGCGCGGATACGGTTAGCGGCTTCATCAACCTCAAACAAGGTCATGTCAGAACCACCTGTAATATTGATAAGAACCCCTTTGGCCCCTGCCATCGATGCATCATCAAGCAGTGGATTAGAAATGGCAGCTTCAGCAGCATCAAGTGCGCGGCGATCGCCTTCGGCTTCGCCGGTACCCATCATGGCTTTACCCATTTCGTTCATAACCGAGCGAACATCAGCAAAATCTAGATTGATAAGACCGGGGCGAACCATCAGATCGGTAACCGAACGCACGCCAGAATAAAGCACATCGTCAGCCATTTTAAAGGCATCTGCAAATGTGGTTTTTTCGTTAGCTATGCGAAATAGGTTCTGGTTGGGAATAATGATCAACGTATCAACGTACTGCTCTAGTTCCTCAATACCTTTTTCAGCGAGGCGCAAACGATGCTGGCCTTCAAACTGAAACGGTTTGGTCACAACGCCAACTGTCAAGATGCCCATATCACGTGCAGCGCGCGCAATTACGGGTGCTGCCCCTGTACCAGTGCCACCACCCATGCCGGCAGCAATAAATACCATGTGAGCGCCCTTTAGTTGCTCGTTCAATTCATCAATGGTTTCTTCGGCAGCAGCGCGACCAATTTCCGGTTTCGATCCCGCACCCAATCCTTGGGTCAAGGTTGTGCCCAACTGAATGCGTCGATCAGTTCCTGAATGGATCAGGGCCTGAGCATCGGTGTTGGCGACTATAAATTCGCAACCCTCTAGCTGGCCGTTGATCATGTTGTTGACTGCATTGCCACCGGCACCGCCAACACCAACTACGCTGATGCGGGGTTTTAATTCCAGGGTTTCGTTTGGTACGCTGAGATTTATGGTCATGGGATCCCTCTCCACTAAATGTCTATAAAAAATGCCCCAATAACACTTAATATTTGGTTTCTTTTTAGGGTTTTAGTTAGAATTTCTGATTCTATTGGGCCGCTTTTCTGACTCTGTTGGTTAAAACCGATTCCTTTTTTCTGACTCTATACTTGAACCATTTATAAGTACTTGATATTGCTTAAAAATTTTCTCTGAGCCATTGGCTAATTCGCCCAAATCTACTTGCCGGACGACCGGCCGGGCGCCAGGCCCTGCCTTGGGCGGCGTTACCTGATTTAAGCGCATACTCCAAAAGACCGGCGCAGGTAGAAAACTGCGGGCCCGATGCCGCATCAGCCAAGCCTTCCATCGGTCTGGGCCTTGCCATGCGAACCTGTTTTTGCAGAATTTCCCCGGCCATTTCGCGAACGCCAGGCAAAAGCGAAGCACCACCGGACAGCACCAAGCGCGGGCCGGCTACCTTGCCAAAGCCCGCCGCATCAAGGCGCTGTTGCACCATTTCAAATGTTTCCTCAATACGTGGGCGAATAATGCCAACCAGCACCGAACGGGGAACCGGGTTAGCTTCACCGCTTTGTTCTTCGCCAATTATGGGAACCTTGATTACTTCGTGGTCATCAGACGGTGATGGCATTGCATTGCCATAAAGGGTTTTCATCCTTTCGGCGTGGGCCACCGGGGTGGAAAGGCCACGGGCAATATCATTGGTAACATTTATTCCGCCAACCGGAATTGAATCTGTGTGAACAATTTCACCATCAAAAAATACCGCAATATTAGTGGTGCCACCGCCCATATCAATCAGCGTTACACCTAGACGCATTTCATCACCGACCAAACCTGAAAGTGCGGATGCATATGGCGCAACAACCATATCATCAATTTCCAAATGGCAACGGTGTATGCAGGTGTGAATATTTTTTATGGTGTTTTTTGATGCCGTAATAACGTGGATGTTCACACCCAAACGATCGCCAAACATACCGCGCGGATCATGCACACCACGGTTGCCGTCAATCGAATAACCAACAGGGATCACATGCACTATTTCGCGGTCTTCGGGTACATCTGTTGCCAGTCTGTGGGTATCTAGTATGCGATGAATATCATTGTCGTTTATTTCGTGACCGGAAATAGAAATATCATAAGAAACCAAACGCGATGAAAAGCACGTTCCGGAAAGGCCAACCGTTACCGATTTAATATTTTCACCCGCCATAAGTTCGGCCGCTTCAACCGCCGAACGAATTGAATGTTCCGCCCCATCCATATCAATAATGGAGCCTGACTTAACCCCCTTGGACGCGTGGTGGCCTATACCAACAATACGCGCCGGGCGGTCAGCATCTTTTCTGGCAATAAGGCACGATACCTTGGTGGTGCCAATATCTAACGCGGCTATTAAGCCGGTGCGCTGTTTTTTGGTTGTATTTTCGTGCTTCAATTTACTTATATTCCTTGGTTCTTAAGGATTTTGTTTTTTAAATTTTATTTTCTCTTTGTGTGTCTGGTTTTGCCTGGGCATCCGGCTGGCGGCGAAGTATCACCCGGTCGGGGACACGCAGATCAAGTATCTTTATGTCGCGCGACAAAAGGTTGCTTTCGCGTTCAAACCGGGCCAACCGGGCAAGGGCTTCGGGCGCGCCATCTTCGGGCAGGCGCACATCAACACCGCCATTTAAGCGCAAATCCCAACGCCTGCCGCCAATGCGAACGGCGGATTTTACTTTGTTTTTTATTTCGGGCTGGGTTTGCAAAAGCTCCAACAACGGCCCAACATTATCAGGCGCATCGGGGCCTACCACGTGCATCATTCCCTTAAAACGATCTAGGCCACGAGAGGTTATTACTTCGCCTTCTTCGTCAATCAGGAAAAATTTTCCATCGTTTTGCCATAAAGCTAGGGGGCGACGCTCAATCAAATGCAGAACAATTGTATCGGGCAACAGGCGCTCTATTTTAGCGTTCAGAACCCACGGCAAACTTTCAACCCTATCTTTTGCTTTGATAAAATCATAAGCCAGTATTGGCGCGCCACGTTCGACCTCTAACATGCGCATAATTTCTTGGCGTTTTGTTTCGCCTCTTCCGGTAACAAAAACTTCTTGCACCGTAAAACCAAACTTGGTTGAGGTGGCTATTGCCTGCCAACGAATATCATCTAATTTTTTTTCAGCCCAACCTGATTGCGCAACCCATGTTGTTGCACCAGCAATTCCAGAAAATGCGACAATTGCGAAAACCGCAACAATGCGCCGTGTCCGCCAAATCGGGGCAACCCTTTTACGTGGTTTTACCGATGGACGGGTGGCGTCTTTGGCGACATCTTTTTTCCAGAATTTAACATTTAACTTCATAAATCACACTCCGCCTGCTCTACCATCCAAGTAACAAGTTCGCCAAAACCAATTCCCACCAATGCCGCCTGTTCAGGTACCAGCGACGTTGGCGTCATTCCGGGTTGGGTATTTACCTCAAGGATGTAAATGTCCTTTCCATCAAAACGAAAATCTGCCCGTGAAACCCCCCGACAGCCGAGCGTGTCATGCGCCAGTTGGGCAAGGCGCATGGCTTCGTCATAGATATCTTTTTCAATATCTGCGGGCAGTACATGGGTTGATCCACCGTCGGTATATTTGGCGTCATAATCATAAAATTCCCGCCCGGTGGTAATTTCGGTCACAGCCAGCGGCTTATCGCCCATGACAGCAACGGTCAATTCCCGACCCGGGATAAATTGTTCGACCATTACGTTTTCTCCGTACGGCCAGTTTTGTTCGCTAAGTGGTTCGCTTATCGATTCGTGAATAATATGCACATCAACACTTGACCCTTCGTTAATGGGCTTTATTACGTATGGCGGGTCCATGACCCGGCCATGCAAGATATCGTCACGCCCGGCCATTACATGGGGGGCAACCTTGATGCCGGCTTGGGCAAAAAGCCTTTTGGCCATTGGTTTGTCCATGGCAATGGAAGATGCCATAAGGCCCGAATGGGTGTAAGGAATGCCCAGAATATTCAGCACACCCTGAATTGCACCGTCTTCGCCGAACCGCCCGTGAAGCGCGTTAAAAACCACGTCTGGTTTTGGTTCTAATGCGCGCGCCAGTGCGCCGATGTCACGCCCGACATCAATTTCGTTAACCGAAAAACCAACACTTTTAAGCGCGCTTGCCACAGCCCGGCCCGACACCAGCGATACTTCACGTTCGGCCGAAGCCCCGCCCATTAACACCGCAACATTTTTGTGGTTTTTATTCACGCTCATTGAACCGCCCCCTTTTCGTTCAAGCGAGATCCGATGCGCCTAATTTCCCACTGCAGATCAATT
>JAOULV010000120.1 GCA_029881835.1 Rhodospirillaceae bacterium | reverse complement strand
GACCGCTTTTGAATTGTCCTCGGCACGGCAAAAATTACGCAAGGATTCGTGGCTTTTTACCACAACCTCATGGCCATGGGTTTCAACCCCGATGGAACGCAGTTTTGCCAGGGCACGCGATAGTGTTTCTGGTTTCATTCCCAGCCTTGCCGCCACAAGGGTCTTGTCATAGGGCAGATGTATTATTTCAGGATCGGAATCGGTGCGGCAAAGGCTTAATAAAAAATCACCCAACCGTTCCGAGGTAGACTTAACAACCAAACGTTCAATCAATGCGATGTGGGTTCTTAAGCGCCGTGACATGGACGCAAGCATTTGCATCGCAAAATCCGGTTGGCGCTCTATTCTGCTGATAAAGCTGTCGCCTTTAATGGCGACCAATAGCGCATCGGTAACGCATTCAGCGCTAACGGGAAAATTTTGCTTTTCAAAAATAGCGGCTTCGGCAAATGATTGCCCGCGGGTGATTACTTCTATCACCGCTTCATCGCCGTCTTTGGTTTGGCGAAAAAGTTTTACCCATCCGTCAATTACTATGTAAAAATGTTCGGCTGGGTCGTCTTGCATAAAAAGTATTTTGTGGCACTTGGCCTCAACAACGTGTGAATCATTTACCAGCTCTTTGAGCTCATCCACCGGAACGCGCGCAAATAACGGAACCTTTTTCAAAATTGCCATTAGGTCTTCGTTTGTCATATGGTCTTCCACTTAGCATCTGTATATTCGGTATCTGCGCATTTATTTAATGTTTGTAGGCACATATTCACACAATACTTATAAATCAATTCTTCCTGAACGGCAAAATATTGATAATAATCAAAGAAAAAAAGATGCTTTTATGTTAGGTGGTTACCTATATTTTTGTATGCTAATCAGTACAATTAATAAGCAAATAGCCAACAAAGGCCAGATATGAACGTGCCAATATTGCTACAAAACGGGTTTAGACCGTTTTTTCTTTTGGCTGGTCTGTATGGCACTTTTCTAGTGCCATTATGGCTAGGCTCATACATCGGCGGATGGTTCGCATTACCGTGGCCGGCTGGGCTTTTTCATGGGCATGAACTTGTTTTTGGCTTTGTAAGCGCGGCAATTTCCGGGTTTCTTTTGACCGCTGTCCCCAATTGGGAACGATCGCGCCCGGCAACGTCATGGCGTTTGTTCATTTTGGTTGGCGTTTGGATTATCGGGCGCGGGGCAATGTGGACTGCGGGCATATTACCGCCATTTGCGGTTGCATTGTTGGATATCGCGTATCTGCCAACATTAATTGTAATTGGCATTCCTGAACTTTTTAAAAACAAATCAAACCGTAATAAGGTTTTTGTTTTGCTGATTTTTCTTCTTGCTGTCGCCAATATGTTCACCCACATGGCCGCAAGCGGTTTTGATGTTTGGGCAAACCCGTTGGTAATATCCATTGATATTGTTGTCATTATTATTGCCATATTGGGCGGGCGCGTAATTCCGGCATTTACCAATGGGGGCCTAAGCCAGTCATTGGGCAAAAATATAACGGTTCGCCCCCATTCCACCATTGATTTGATTGCAGTAATTTCTGTTGTGGCGGTTTTTTTATCGGACGTGGCAGGTGAATATATTGCGGATTATTACCCGGTTAGCGCTATTTTAGCAGTTGTGGCAGGGGTAATTAATCTGGTTCGAATGAACGGCTGGCAAACAATTCATACATTAAACAAACCCATCGTCTGGGTTTTGCATTTAGGTTATGCTTGGCTGGCAATTGGCCTTATTGGGCGAGGTATTTTTGAATACGCCGATATGGGCCCGATGGCATTGCACGGGGTGGCGGTTGGCGCCATTGGCACCATGACCCTTGGAGTAATGAGCAGGGCCGCGTTGGGCCACAGTGGCCGGGCGCTTGTTACACCCAAGCCGGTCGTGGTTTCATACGTTCTTATAAGTGTGGCTGGCGTTGCCAGGCTTTGCCAACCCATACTTGGAAATGACGCCCTGATAATAGCCGCAAGCGCATGGGGCATTGCTTTTGCTTTATTTACAATAACTTACCTGCCAATTCTTGCCCTTCCCCGCACAAATCCACCAAACTAAGGCTTAAAACCGCGGTTTTTAAAAAATATTGTTGCGATTCAATTGGTTGATTAGAATTATCACCTTATTGTGATGACCAAATCCATGTTTGCTGTGCGCCATATCACTTATATGACCGGGCCCAGAGTGATATTGATAAGCTCAACAGTTATTTTACGTACACTTTTATACGTAGAGAGGAGGGCGCCATGAAACGCCGTATGAATAAGAACAACACCGTTTATCGTTCTGCCGTAGTGCCGGTTCTGGCAATGGGTGTAGTTGGTATATCCATGATCGCTACGCCGGCAAGTGCATTAGAAAGGGTTGGCGTCCAGGCCGCAGTGCATGGATCAGTTAGCCTAATTGCGCCTGAAAAAGATTCGAAACGTAGTGGCAAAAGCGGTGATGGGGTTTATTTTCTTGAAACCGTTGAAAGCGGCGTTGATTCAGGGCTACAAATTTTGTTGCTTGATGAAACAACGTTCACAGTTGGCCCGCAGTCAGAAATTATCATTGATGAAATGGTATATGACCCATCTGGCAATTCTAAGCTCATTGTAAATGTGGCCAAGGGTGCGTTTCGTTATATTTCGGGCGAAATTGCAAAACAGAATCCTGAAAACGTTATCATACGCACACCCAATGGTGAGATCGGCATACGCGGAACAAGCTTCTTTGCCGTAAGCAAACCAGAGACCGGCGGTTGGTACTTTGGTCTTTTGGGTCCAGGACCAAACAACAATACCGGTGACAAAGCAGGTGGCATTGTATTTAAAAATGAATTTGGCAATGCCGAAGTTCGCCGTTCAGGTTTTGGCTTTAGCGTAGAACCCGGTGCCGCCCCCAGCGCGGTTAGCGCAATTCCGGCTGAAATCATTACCCAGTTCGAAAAGCAGGTTTCTGGTGTAACGCAACAAAGTGGCGAAAGCGTAGCTAGTGCAATCGCCGATGCCAAGGGTGCGGGGCCGGAAGGAAGCTTTAGCGATATAGCAACCGTTTCCGGAAACGTAACCGCAATTACATCTGACGCTGTGGTGGCAGAAACCATTAGCCAGGACCTACAGTCTGCGCTTTCCGGCACTACCACATCTGCCGCAAGCACGGCTTCTTCGGTTGATGGTTTGACGCCGCTTAACTACGCGCAATTGCGTGGCTATACAGGCGTGATTAACTACGCACAAAATAACGTGCCAATGTATTTTGGACAATTTCCAAATACCAGTGGGGAGCTTACGTCCGCCGATCTTAAAGATGGCCTAAGCCGGCTTAATGGCACAGTAATAGGTAACTATGATTTTACCATGGATGCCAACTTTAATACCCGTCACCTCTCTGGTAGTTATGGTAACATCAGCGTCCCAACGCTTGGGGTTAGTACGGGTGCAAACACCGTACCTTTTAATGTTACCTATACCGTATATTCTGGCGTAATTGAGGTAAACTCCTATCAAGCAAGCATTGGCGGCGGTTATGATGGCGATGGAATGGTAACTTTCATTGATGGTGGCGGGTCATTACCGAATGCGTTGCAGGCCTTGTCATTGCGCGAAACTGCAACCTCTAAAGAGGTGGCAATCGGTGGATCAATTATTAAACCTTGATAGGTTGTCGCTTTAAGAAATAGTATGCCGGTATGAAAATAAACATACCCACCAAAAAAAATTATAAAAGGCGGGGCCGTAAAAAAGCCCCCCTTTTATTTTTGTTTGCGCTAACGCATGGTGCGTTAGCAACCTTTGGCTCTTATGCCAGTTCCGCTTTTGCGGCCGACCAGCTGGCGCAAGCAAGTACCACCACAGAAACCATTATTGAAACCGGGCGTGAAGATGCCGAACGTATTCGTGCGGCTATTTTAGAAAACTTTGATCTTGGAACGCTTGAGCGCGAGGTAACATTTGAAGATGTTTTGGCTGATCCCGATAATATTGAAATAAATATTCTTTATGCCAGAACACAAATTTTTAAAGGCAGATTAGACCGCGCCCAAGCAGCAATTGAACGCATTTTATTACAACGCCCCGATTTGCATTATGTTCGCATGCTTTACGGTGTGGTTCTTTACCGACTTGGAAATTTTGTAGAGGCCCAAAGCGTATTTAATAATATTTTATCATCAGATATTTCTGCCGAAAACAAGTTACAGGCAAAAAAATATATGGATGATATTGAGGCCAAGAATAAGCGCACTAAATTTACACTTTCAACAGCGCTTGGCATTCACTATGACAGCAACAGAAATGCGGCACCAAAATCCGGTGACATTTCTTTGCTTGATACAATAATACCCAATAGCGCGAAAGAAAGGGACGATATCGGCGGGCTGTTTTCGGCAACCCTAGAAGGGCGTCATGATTTGGGCTTGCAGCGAGCGCATGAAATATATGGAAAAATAAATATTACTACTGATCAGCAAGCGGCACAGGATAATCTGGATCTTATTGTCGGAAGAATAGATTTAGGCGGAGTATTTATTTCTGATATTGGCAGCTTTGATCTATCGGTAAATCATAACCGCATAAACATGGCAAAAAAATCTTACCTGATGGAAAACGGCGCAAAATTAAGATGGGATGCCCTTGGTGGTAAAAAATACCGCCCGTATATTGAACAAAAAGCCCAAAACCAAATGTACAGCACGTCGAGCAGTTCAACTGCCCATGAAAAGAACGGGTGGAATATGGAAACAAAGGTGGGAACAAAAATCACCTTCAGCCCCATATCGTTGCTTGATATATATGCAATGGCGGGAAGAAAGAACGCCATAAAAAGCTACAATACATTCAATAAAAAGGGTGTTGGGGCCGCATACACCAGATTATTTGATAAAGGCCGGTTCCTTATATTCCAGGGCAACTATCAGATTGACAAATACGAAGACAGCGACGCCTTTGTTTCATCGATCAAACGTAGGGATACAAAAACATCCTTGCGCGTGACTGGTGGATTGCCGCTGGTTTCAATTTTTTCTCAAGACACGCTTTCTCAACAGCTCAATGACGTTCAGCTAACCGGAACGGTTGAAAGATCGATGTCTGGGTCAAATATTGTTAACTTTGAAACCATAAATAACCGTGCACAAATTATGTTGAGCAAAACCATCAGGTTTTAACCCCCCCACCCACCATATGAACGCTCAAGCAAGAATTGTTACTTGCTT
>JAOULV010000119.1 GCA_029881835.1 Rhodospirillaceae bacterium | reverse complement strand
CCAGCAAGGCTGCGCCAAAAAAAGAATCAGGCAACCGTACAAAATTTTTGCTTCGTCTAATCGCCGGGCGTTTTTCGCACCTGTTTGCCAGCAAAAGCGGAACTTCAATTTTGCCGCGTGAAGTTGTCATGGGTTTTGATAATTATCTGGAAAAACTGCTGGGCGAAGTTTTGTACGAAGAACTTAACGCCGAAGCGGGCGAGCTTCTTTCATGGTTTGATACCGATGACGATGATCTTATCTGGCGTGAAATTGGCGAAAACGACCGGCATAAACGTTTCGCCTATAATATTTTGATACGCATATTGCTAAAATTCGAAGACTTTAACTGGGCTAGAAAAAATTTCATTTCCATTGTCAACAATGTGACCGAACCCAAAACCGGTTTCTTGTTCGAAGACCAGCATTTCCAGCTTTTGTTTAATGCCCTGTTTTCCGAACTGTTCAAGGTAATGTGGGATGACGATGAAATGGTCAAGCTGGACTTCATGTTTGGCGGTGGTACCGCCGGCAAAATTGATGCAATTCGTGAAGAATTTAAAACTTACAAAGCGGCATGGCAAAAACGCCAGGCCGAGCTCGATAAGATGTAATTTTCCTGCTTAATTTCTAAATATTATTCAGCCGGTATCTTGCACGGTGAATTACAAACGCTTTTTAGGCTAAGCACCGGGCCGTGTTTAACCGGAACAATCTGGATTGGCGCGAAGCTGCCATCACGGGCAAGAAAAAAATCAAAAACCGATTGCTCCCAAAATATTTTATGTTTTTCTTTAAACCCTGCAACCGGGCGCGGGGTTACACGAATGTGATAGGTTTCGTGTGAGACCTTGTTAACCACACGGCTTGCCACCCCCAGGTAATCAACGTCAAAATCAAACCGTCTTCTGCCGTCAAAGCTTTTTATGGAAAAATGATTAGGCCCGCCTTTTAAATGAAGCGCAACACCCGAAAGCGATTGCACCAGCGCGGTCAACGGATCAACCACGCCAAACAGCATTTCGTCTTTTACCTTGTCCAGTTTTTCCGGGCCTTCGTCTTCGGGTTTCCATTTTTCCGGCTTATCGGGCAATGGCCTTGTTCCGGTCATCGCCTGGGCGGGCTGGTCTATGGTTTCTTCGCTGTCGTAGGGAAATAAAATTTCGACCCAACGAAAATGTCTGACATTGGAATAATCCGTTCGGTATTTAGACGGCAAATATAAATCACCCACCGCGCTGGCGGCGGCGCCATTTCCGCTTCCGGTTATGCCAATATTATCATTTGTTCCGTTTTGCCCATTGGGCCCGGTCATGACCTTGCCCCGGCTTTCGGCCACCACCGATATGTTGGAAAGAAATTTGGTAAGGCCTCTGGTTTCAAGTTTGAAAAAATTGCCAAAACTGCCGTCTTTTTTTTCCATGGAAAGGCTAAAATCGGCCACGTGCAGGCCACCCCAGTACGCTTCATATAAAAGGTGTCTGGCACTGCTGGCGTTATTGGCCTTGCTGGCCATTTCATCCGACAGGGCCACCCCGTGGGGCCACGCCAGCAACAGCGCGCCCAGAAACAGCATTAAGGGGCGAATGCGGCCATTGCGCTGACCTGCGGGGGGTTTGGCGATGTGTTTGCTCATTCCCGGATAATAAAACAATCCGGGCGCAATGAAACAAAAACGTAAATATTGGCAATTTTCTGCCGTTTGGCGGTTGCAAAGGGCGGGCAACGTCATAAATTAGCGCATAAGTGCTGAAATTAAACAAATGGCATAAAAATTCCAATTCTTGGGGGCTTGTTAATCACCCCCGATGGGGGCATAAAAAGTGCCGGAAATAAAGCCCAAGGCACCCATATGCCATCTAGAAGAAAATATCAAAGCAAGCAAGAAAGAAGCATCCGTAAAAATGAAAATTGCCATCCCCAAGGAAAGCCGAGCTGGCGAAACACGCGTTAGCGCATCACCCGAAGTTGTAAAAAAACTAACAGGTCTTGGTTTTGACGTAATCGTCGAAACAAACGCCGGTGCCGGGGCCTCAATAACCGATGATGATTTTAAATCAGCCGGTGCGACCATAGCCAAAGACGCCGAAAGCGCACTTAAATCGGCTGACATGGTTTTGAAAATCGCTGCGCCCAGCGAAGACGAAGTTAAAAAAATGAAAAAAGGCGCGGTTGTTATTGCCCATCTTGCGATACTTTCTAATAAAAAAGATGCCGACATCTATGCCAAGGCAGGACTAACCACCTTTGCGATGGAATTAATGCCGCGTATTTCGCGCGCGCAAAGCATGGATATACTTTCCAGCCAATCGAACCTGGCGGGTTACAAAGCGGTGCTGGATGCGGCAGGGCAATACGGCTCGGTCATGCCGATGATGATGACCGCGGCTGGCACAATTGCACCTGCCAAGGTATTTATCATGGGTGTTGGGGTTGCGGGCTTGCAGGCGATTGCCACGGCCAAACGTTTAGGCGCGGTGGTTACCGCCACCGACGTTCGCCCCGCCACCCGCGAACAGGTTGAAAGTTTGGGCGGGAAATTCCTGACGGTTGACGCCGAAATGGAAAAAGAAGCCGAAACCGAAGGCGGTTATGCCAAACAAATGCCGCCCGAATATTTTGAAAAACAAAAAGTGGTGGTTGCCGAACACATTAAAAAACAAGACGTGGTAATTACCACCGCACTTATCCCCGGGCGCGCGGCCCCGGTATTGGTCACTAAGGAAATGGTGGCAAGCATGCGTAGCGGTTCGGTGATAATTGACCTTGCGGTTGAAGCCGGCGGCAACGTCGAGGGCGCGAAACTGGGCCAAGTGGTTGAAACCGCCAATGGTGTAAAAATTGTCGGTCATGAAAATGTGCCCGGTCGTCTGGCCCGCGATGCCAGCCAGCTTTTTGCCAAAAACCTGTTTAATTTCATCAAGCCCCATGTTGATGAGGAAAACAAAACAATCAATTTTGATTTTGAAGACGAAACCGTATCTGGTACCTGCGTGACCCGTGACGGAAAAATTGTTCATCCAATGCTTACAGAACAAAAAAATACAAAGAACATAGAGAAGGATTCCTGATATGAACGCGGCAGATTTAGCAAACCAGTCCAAAGAACTGGCGGGCGATGCGGCTAGCCTAGCCCAACAAGCAAACGAGCTGGCAATGAACGCAGACGTGCTTGCCGCCACCGGTGGCGCGGCGGGTGAACCGTTCGTGTTTTTGTTTACCGTGTTCGTGTTGGCGTGTTTCGTTGGTTATTATGTGGTTTGGTCGGTAACGCCGGCGCTGCATTCACCGCTTATGGGGGTCACCAACGCAATTTCATCGGTAATTATTGTCGGTGCCCTTATCGCCGCCGGCCCGGCTGATATGAGCGTTTCAAAAATTATGGGCTTTATCGCGGTAACACTTGCCAGCGTAAATATTTTCGGTGGGTTCATCGTTACCCAGCGAATGCTCTCAATGTTCAAGAAAAAGCAGAAATAGGGAAACGCGAAAATGACATCATCAATGAGCGCGTTTGCGTACCTTATCGCTTCGGTTCTTTTTATTCTGGCCTTACGCGGGCTTAGTCACCCGGAAACCGCACGCCGCGGCAACATGTTCGGCATGATTGGTATGGCCATTGCCATTATCACCACGTTGGTTGACCCCGATGTGGTTGGTTACCCGGTAATTTTGGCTGGCCTTGTAATCGGTGGCTCAATCGGAACCGTGGTTGCGTTAAAAATTAAAATGACTGCACTGCCGCAACTGGTAGCGGCCTTCCATTCGTTGGTTGGCTTGGCCGCCGTGTTTGTGGCTTCTGCCGCATTGTTTAACCCGTCTGCTTATGGTCTTGGTGCGGTTGGCACCATTCCGGCGGCATCATTGGTGGAAATGGGTTTGGGTACCGCCATCGGTGCGGTTACTTTTTCAGGCTCTTTAATCGCTTTTGCCAAATTGCAAGGCATCATGTCGGGCGCGCCCATCACGTTCCCGATGCAACACAAATTAAATGCCGGGCTTGGCATTTTAATGGCCGTTTTGTTTTTCATGTTTGCCACCAGCGAAAGCCATCAGGTGTTTTACGCTTTGGCCGCACTGGCTTTTATTCTCGGCTTTTTGATGATTATTCCCATCGGCGGGGCCGACATGCCGGTTGTGGTTTCACTGCTTAACTCGTATTCGGGTTGGGCCGCGGCCGGTATCGGCTTTACCCTTGGCAACCCGTTGTTGATTGTAACGGGCGCGTTGGTGGGCTCATCGGGCGCAATTCTTTCGTACATCATGTGTAAAGGCATGAACCGTTCCATCTTTAACGTACTTTTGGGTGGCTTTGGCGGCGATGCGGCAACCGCTGGTGCCGGTGGCCCGGTAGGGGACCGTTCGGTAAAATCCGGTTCGGCCGAAGATGCGGCGTTTATCATGAAAAACGCATCGAAAGTCATTATTGTTCCGGGTTACGGCATGGCGGTGGCGCAAGCCCAGCACGCACTGCGTGAAATGGCGGATATGTTAAAAGAAGAAGGGGTCGAAGTTTCATACGCTATTCACCCGGTGGCCGGTCGTATGCCGGGGCACATGAACGTGCTTTTGGCCGAAGCCAACGTGCCCTATGACGAAGTGTTCGAACTGGAAGAAATCAACAACGAATTTTCCACCGCCGACGTTGCCTTTGTTATTGGCGCGAATGACGTTACCAACCCGGCGGCCAAAACCGACAAGGCGAGCCCGATTTACGGCATGCCGATTTTGGATGTGGAAAAAGCCGGAACCGTTTTGTTTATTAAGCGTTCAATGGCTTCTGGTTATGCAGGGGTTGATAACGAACTGTTCTTCCGCGACAACACCATGATGTTGTTTGATGACGCCAAGAAAATGACCGAACACATCGTTCAGGCGTTGGGACACTAATTTTAAGGGCGCGCGTTCGCGCGGCGCACAGTTTTGTGCGCTGTATTTAAGAGTGCGCCATTAGGTGCGGGGCCGTTTGGCCGCTATTGAAAATATGCCCAAAGAAAAACGCGTTTACGTTTGCATCAACAAAAAAGGCGGCAAGGCCTGCATCGGGCCAAAATCGCGCGCGGTTTTTCGTGCCCTGCATAAACGCGCGCGCGAACGTGGTGAAGCTGGCGGCGGGCGGGTTGAGGTAGAGCGCATTGTTTGCATGGGCTATTGCAGTCACGGCCCCAACGTTAAAATCCACGGCGGGGATTTTTTTCACGAAGTAAGCGTGGATGATGTCGACGATATCCTTGATGCGG
>JAOULV010000118.1 GCA_029881835.1 Rhodospirillaceae bacterium | reverse complement strand
GCCGACCATGCTTTACGCCATGCGGTTTCAGGCGTGTGCGCCCCGGCAAAGCGATCGCGCAACATTACTTGCTCAAGCCCCGAACGATCGACAACCGAAACCGCGGCCTGATAACCCATATCCCGACACGCATTTAACGTGGCGGTCGCTAATTTGAGCGCCGTTTCCGGTGTCATGGATTTGGTTTCAAAGGTCGCTTCTTGCGCCGATGCAATATTGGCGGAAATAAAAAAAACAAAAGCCGCAGAAAGAAAAGTTTTCTTGATAGCCATTATTTGTATTCCACTTTTATAATTTCATATGAACGAATACCGCCCGGTGCATTAACCGTTACCGAATCACCAAGCGATTTCCCAATCAACGCCCGCCCAAGTGGCGATGTTACCGACATCAAACCTTTTTCAATGTTGGCTTCATGCTGGCCGATTATTTGATAGGTTTTTTCTTCATCGGTTTCTTCATCGGCCAACATTACCGTTGCGCCGAAACGAACAACATCACCGGAAAAAGACGTGTGATCGATTACCTCTGAATGGCTGATAACGCTTTCAAGCTCGGCCACGCGGCCTTCGATAAAGCTTTGGCGTTCGCGTGCGGCGTGGTATTCGGCATTTTCGGAAAGGTCGCCGTGCTCGCGCGCAGATGCAATTGCGCGTACAACCGCCGGGCGCTCAACATCTTTTAATTCACGCAGTTCTGCTTCCAGCTGTTTTAGGCCGGCTGCGGTCATCGGTACTCTATCCATGGCTATTTTCCATATTCATTATTGGTAAAAATCAAAAAAAATGGCCGCACCCCCTGTCGCTCCGGGGTGCGCCCTGTCGCGTTTTATTTTACTGAAAATCAGACCTTGTGTACAGGATATGCCTGTAACGGGCTTACATCAAGGGTTCCGGCCTTTAGCGCCTTAATCGCGCCTGCCGCCGCATCGGCACCGGCCATGGTGGTGTAATGGGGCACATTGTTAACCAGTGCCTCGCGCCTGATGGAAAAACTATCAGATATGGATTGCGCGCCTTCGGTGGTGTTGATAACCAACTGAACCTCGCCTGAAACAATTGCGTCAACGCAATGGGGGCGCCCTTCAAGTACCTTGTTTATGCTCTCAACCGTGACCCCTTGGCTTTTTAGGTGTAGGGCGGTGCCGCTGGTAGCGATTAATTTAAAACCCAAATCACTCAGCTTTTTTGCAACCTTGGTGATTGCGTCTTTGTCTGAATTTTTGACCGAAAGAAACACTGTTCCTTCTAACGGCAAACGTACACCTGCGCCTAATTGCGATTTGGCAAAGGCGCGCTCAAAATCGGTATCAAGGCCCATTACCTCGCCGGTGGATTTCATTTCCGGGCCCAATATAATGTCAACTCCGGGGAACCGGGCAAACGGGAAGACCGCTTCCTTGACCGCAACGTGGTTCATTTTGGCGACTTTGCCTAAATTAAAATCTTTTACTTTTTCACCCGCCATTAAACGCGCGGCAATTTTGGCTATGGGCACGCCGGTTGCCTTGGCGACAAACGGAACCGTGCGCGAAGCACGTGGGTTGACCTCAAGTATAAATACGGTTTCGCCTTGTACCGCGAATTGAATATTCATCAGACCGACAACTTTTAACGCCTTGGCCAGCGCTACGGTTTGGGTGCGGATGTCATCAATTATGTTTTTGCTTAGCGAATATGGCGGCAACGAACACGCGCTATCGCCGGAATGAATGCCCGCTTCTTCGATGTGTTGCATGATGCCGGCAATGTAAACATCGCCATCGCTATCGGCCAAGGCATCAACGTCAACCTCGACCGCGCCGGAAAGGTAGCTATCTAATAATACCGGGCTGTCGCCCGATACTTTTACCGCCGTGGTCATGTAACGCATCAGGCTGGCGTGGTCGTGAACAATTTCCATGGCGCGCCCACCCAAAACATAACTGGGGCGCACCACCAATGGATAACCAATATCAAGCGCAACTTTTTCAGCTTCCTCGATTGAACGGGCAATTCCGTTATTGGGTTGTTTAAGTTTTAGCTGGTGCAGCAATTCTTGGAAACGTTCACGGTCTTCGGCCAAATCAATGGCATCGGGCGATGTCCCCAAAATGGGGATGCCCGCTTTTTCTAATTCGTTGGCCAATTTTAACGGGGTTTGCCCGCCAAACTGCACGATGCAACCCAACAGCGTTCCCTTGCTTTGTTCTTTTTGCAGTAATTCAATCACGTCTTCGGACGTTAACGGTTCAAAATAAAGCCTGTCCGATGTGTCGTAATCGGTTGAAACGGTTTCCGGGTTGCAGTTGACCATTATGGCTTCGCGGCCAATATCCTTGACCGCGTATGCGGCATGGACACAACAATAATCAAATTCAATTCCTTGACCAATGCGGTTCGGCCCGCCGCCAAGAATGACAATTTTTTCCCGCGAACTTACTTCGGCTTCGCATTCGCCCGGGTTAACACCATCACCTTCGTAACATGAATACATGTAAGGCGTTTTTGATGGAAACTCTGCCGCGCAGGTATCAACCCGTTTGTAAACCGGATGCACGTTTAATGTATCTCGCATACGTTTGATGTCTGCTTGTTTGCCGCCAACCAGTTTGGCGAGCCTTGCATCGGAAAAACCCATTTTCTTTAATTTCAATAACCCGACCGCATCACCGGGCAGGCCGTTTTTGCGCACGGTTTCTTCGGCTTTTATTATTTCTTCAATCCGTTCAATGAACCATGGTTCGTATTTGCACGCGGCATTTATTTCCGCGACGCTAAGGCCGAAACGAAGCGCCTGGGCAATTACCAATAACCTGTCAGGGCTGGGTATGGTCAGTGCCGCCATTACCGCTTGTTTGTCGGGGTTACCCGCATCAACACCTTTGATTTCAATTTCATCCAAACCATCAAGCCCGGTTTCCATCGAACGCAAACCTTTTTGCAAACTTTCACCAAAGGTGCGCCCTATGGCCATGGCTTCACCGACCGATTTCATCGCCGTAGTTAATGTGGGGGCGGCACCGGGGAATTTTTCAAAGGTAAAGCGCGGTATTTTGGTGACCACATAATCGATGGTCGGCTCAAAACTGGCGGGCGTAATGCCGCCGGTGATATCGTTTTTCAATTCATCAAGGGTATAACCGACCGCCAATTTGGCGGCGATTTTGGCAATGGGAAACCCGGTCGCTTTTGATGCCAGCGCGGATGAACGCGAAACCCTTGGGTTCATTTCAATAACAATCAATTCGCCGTTTTCCGGGTTGACCGCGAATTGCACGTTCGAGCCACCGGTATCGACCCCAATTTCACGCAACACCGCAATCGATGCGCCGCGCATGATTTGGTATTCTTTGTCGGTTAGCGTTAATGCCGGCGCCACGGTAATTGAATCACCGGTGTGTACGCCCATCGGGTCCACGTTTTCGATGGAACAAATGATAATGCAGTTATCTGCCTTATCACGCACAACTTCCATTTCGTATTCTTTCCACCCCAATACCGATTGTTCGACCAGAACTTCATGCACCGGGCTTGCGGCCAAACCGCCGAAAACAATGTTTTCAAATTCTTCCTTGTTGTACGCAATGCCGCCACCGATGCCGCCCATGGTGAAGCTTGGGCGAATAATCATCGGCAGGCCGATGTCTTCCATCGCGGCGCGGGCCTCTTCCATATTTTTAACCACAAATGAACGGGGCGTTTTAAGCCCGATTTTATCCATGGCATCGCGAAACAGTTGGCGGTCTTCGGCCTTGGCGATGGAATGCTCATTTGCGCCAATCAATTCAACATTGTGGCGCTGTAACGCCCCGTTTTCTGAAAGCGCCATCGCCGCATTCAGTGCGGTCTGCCCGCCCATGGTCGGCAATATGGCGTCGGGTTTTTCTTTGGCGATTACAAGCTCTAAAAATTCTGGCGTTATCGGTTCAACATACGTTGCGTCCGCCATGCCCGGGTCGGTCATGATGGTGGCGGGGTTGGAATTGACCAAAATTACGCGGTAACCTTCATCCTTAAGCGCTTTGCACGCCTGCGCGCCGGAATAATCAAACTCGCACGCCTGGCCAATTACAATTGGTCCGGCACCGACAATAAGGATGGATTTGATGTCTGTTCTTTTTGGCATGGGTTTAGTTTTTTTCTTCCATCAATTTCACGAACCGATCAAACAGGTAATGGCTGTCTTCAGGCCCGGGGCTTGCTTCGGGGTGGTGTTGGACCGAAAAAATCGGTTTGCCTTCGACCCTTATTCCTTCGAGCGAACCGTCAAACAGCGACGTGTGGGTTTCAACCACGCCTGCGGGCAAACTTTCGCGCACAACCACGAAGCCGTGGTTTTGCGATGTGATTTCCACGTGGCCTGTTTCATTGTCTTTGACCGGGTGGTTGGCGCCACGGTGGCCCATGTGCATTTTTTGTGTAGCCCCACCCAACGCCAGCGAAAGCATTTGATGGCCCAGACAAATACCGAACAACGGAACGTTCGCATCCATTATCTGTTTTATCATCGGTACCGCATATTCGCCCGTTGCCGCCGGGTCACCGGGGCCGTTGGAAAGAAACACCCCATCGGGGTTCATTTTTAAAATTTCATCCGCGCTTGTGTTGGCCGGCACCACTGTTACGTCGCACCCGACACTGGCAAGGGAGCGTAAAATGTTTTTCTTCGCGCCAAAATCAACCGCCACCACTTTAAACCGTGGGTTGGTTTGTTTGCCGAACCCTGTTCCCAATGCCCAGCGGCTTTCATCCCATTTATATGCTTTGGTGCAAGATACTTCCTTGGCCAGATCCATCCCTTCTAGTGATGGCCAGTCTTTGGCCATAACCCTTAGTGCGGCGGGGTTTATATCGTGGGCTTCTTCTGGCGAAAGGTGGATTATCGCCCCGTTGGGCGCACCGCCATCGCGAATGCGCCGGGTCAAAGCCCGGGTATCGATACCGGTTATGGCTACCAGATCATTTTGTTTTAACCACGCATCTAAATGCTGGCCAGAACGCCAGTTGGCGGGCTCAGAAATATCGGCGCGCAATATGCACCCGCGCACGGCCGGTTTATCGGTTTCGACGTCTTCAACGTTGGTGCCGACATTGCCGATATGGGGAAAGGTAAAGGTTATTATTTGCCCGGCGTATGACGGGTCTGACAGGGTTTCTTGATAACCCGTAAGCCCGGTATTAAAGCAGACTTCGCCCACCGCCACGCCCAGCGCGCCCGCGCCCCGGCCCCAGAAAATCTCGCCACTTTGTAGCACAATGGCGCCGTTACAGCCTTCTG
>JAOULV010000117.1 GCA_029881835.1 Rhodospirillaceae bacterium | reverse complement strand
CAAACCTGGAATGCCTGAAATTATCGATCCGCCGTATTGCTGGTGGCCTTGCTGTTCTATGCTTGAAGGGGCATTGCCGTTTGATGATGGGCGCATTTTTGAAAAGTTTTCATTATTGAAAACGCCAGCACCATTACCAGTACCATTACCAGTACCATTTGGCGCGGTTTCACCGTGGGCGATTTTGCCGCCGCCATCGGCTTTGCCATGGTCTGATTGAACAAAAATATCAACCTTGCGTTCCCACAACTTTTCCAACCTGTCGGCATAATGCGCAATTACCCAATCGCGCATGAAGCGGGTTGGAACGGAAATTCTTATACTATCATCAACCACGTCACGAACGGTCATGGGCTTTAGCCAGCTGTCAAACGCCGCCTCGCCAATCTCGGCGCGCATGGACGCAAGCACCGATGTCCACTTCTCGCTGATTGCCGGATCAATGGTCATGCTCATATCCCCACCCCACGCAATGCTAGTGCGCCATTTGACCCAAATGGCGAAAAGAGACGCGAAGAACCGGTGATTTTATTAAAAGCATGGGCAGATTTACCATACCCATTAAGGCGTAATTCTTGATGATGATTAATAACAAAATTCATTAGTTGGCGCCCTGTTATAAATTTCTATTTATTAAATTCACCGAACAAAAAAACAAAAAACCATTACCTGGTGTCATTAGTTTTCTAATCCGGAAATACCCCCCGAAAGGCACAAGAAAAATTTTATTAATTTGAAAAACGGTGCGTAGATTTTTTTAAGAAGCGGTTGTTTAACTTACATAGGCATGCATTTCAATTTTTTTATTTTTGTATCCATAATTCTTTTAGTCAATTTAATGACATTTTTTTAAATACAAATTTTTATGAAATGCGCAGACTTGCTTCTTTGAAAAAATATGACCCCTCTTCATAGTCGTCTCTGAGTAACAAATTCTAAAAGACGTAATAGACCACTTTCAACAAGTCCGAAAGAGGAACAATAAAAAAAATGTGCTTGACTCTAGGTGCGGTTTTCATTCCATCCACATCATCCACAGATTGCTTTTTTTCGGTGGAAAACTGCCGATGTTGGGGCGTACTTATTCTTGCGTGATAATTGCGCCCTTCAACACCATGAAATAATTTCCATTTTTTGTGCGCGTATATTTTTGCCAATTAACACACCGCAATACGGTGCGTCATCGCCTATGTCATTGAGCAAAATTTACTACTAAATGATGTGTCGTTGATGGTGATGCAAAAAATAAAAAAGACGGAATCCGAAGAATCCGCCTTTTAAAAAAATTGATAAAAATTAGAAATAAAATTTCACAGTCGCAAAAGCCTTATGTCTTGGGTCTTGGGTCTTGGGTCTTAGACCTTAGGCCATTGCCTTTACGCGTGCGGCCAGGCGAGACATCTTACGAGAAGCTGTGTTCTTGTGAAAAGCACCTTTCGATACGCCGCGCATAATTTCTGGCTGTGCTGCTTTTAATGCTTCAGCGGCTGCTGCCTTGTCACCACCAACTACTGCGCTTTCTACTTTTTTAATAAAAGTACGTGCACGCGAACGACGGTCGTTGCGCACTACGGTTACGGCTTCGGTGTGGCGAATGCGCTTTTTGGCGGATTTATGGTTTGCCATTTTTTATATACCTCTGGTCGGGTTGATGGCCCCTTTTCGGGCCAGCCCATTAAATACATGATTAACAGAAGCACGGGTTATATTGGCCGGGGGCCCGGTAGTCAAGCCCCCCTATATTTAGGGTCAAAATGGCCCTTAACCGCCCTTTTGCGGGCGGATGGAAAACACCACAACCAACGCACCGCCAGCGCCCCCTTCGGGCAAGGCCGTGGTGATTTTAAGCACCTCGCCTTCGCGCAAATAAGCGCCAGAGCCGATTTTTTTCCAGCCCAGCTGGGGTAAGGCATTTTCATAAAAATCGCTTATATCTTGCGGATTGACGTTTCCCATGGCCGAAACTTCGGCTATGCGCCCCTGCGGGCTTTCAAATTGAACCCCGTCCCCGCTTTCGCGCAAACCAGCCATAAGGGGAAGGTCGTCAACCACGCTCAAAAATACCGTCTCATCGGCCATGGCCTTGCCCGGATGGGCCACAAGCCCGGCAAACAAGGCAAAAACGAACCAGACTGCCAAGACCGCAACAGCGGTGCGGGCAGGAAAAAGCGCTGGTGATGGTTGGTTAAAATTATTCATAGCAATAGCCTTACCCTAGCGTTGGCGTCTTGGGCAATAAAAAGTAGCCCGCCCGCCCTGAACAATGCGTTTTATGCCGCCCGTGCGCGCCACGTTGCAATCACACCCCGGACAAGGCTGGCCTTCACGGTCATAAACGGCAAACGAATTTTGAAAATAACCAAGGCCACCATCGGTGGTGCGGTGATCTTTCAGGGTTGAGCCCCCTGCCTTTATGGCTTTTTTCAATATTTTTTTTATTTCCCTGACCAATGCGCCAAGGCGCACAGCGCTAATGGATCCGGCTTTGGCTTTGGGGGATATGCCGGAGCGAAACAGCGCTTCTGAAGCATAAATATTGCCGACCCCGGCAACGACCTTTTGATCCATTAGGGCGAGCTTTATTTCCGTTCCCTTGCCTTTTAGGCGTAGGGCCAAAACCTTGCCGGTAAAAGCGGGGCTTAATGGTTCGGGCCCGATATTTTTAAACAATGGGTGGGTGGGGATTTCATCGCTTGGGGCAAGATCCATCAAACCAAAGCGCCTGGGATCGGTAAAAACAATTGTGACCCCATTGGAAAGGTCTATCTGTACGTGATCGTGCTTTTCCGGTTTTGGAACTTTATCGCCTTTTTTATAAATTCTAACTTGCCCGCTCATGCCTAAATGCCAAATGAGAACGGTTTCATTTTCAAGGTTCACCAACAGGTATTTGGCCCGGCGCGAAACCCCCAAAACCTTTAGGCCCTCTAAGCGTTTTTTCATGGCCCGAGGGAACGGTTTTCTTAGGTTTTTGCGCCTGAGCGTCAGGCGCGCAACACGCGCCCCGGTCATTACCGGGCTAAGGCCACGTTTTACTGTTTCTACTTCGGGAAGCTCTGGCATACATACAAAGTAGCCACTTCTTATTCATTGCGCTATTGTTTGATGCATGAGCGAACCAGAAAAAAATACAAACCAAAATACAGGCCAAAATACAGGCCCAACCGGAGCGGAAGCAAAAACCACGCATTTTGGCTACCGCACGGTCGGCGAAGATGAAAAAGCCGATCTTGTGCGCGGTGTGTTTTCGTCTGTCGCACAAAAATACGACATCATGAACGATTTAATGTCTTTGGGCGTTCACCGCTTGTGGAAATCCGATCTTATAAAAAAATTAAACCCGCGCGCCAATATGAAGCTTTTGGATGTGGGTGGCGGTACCGGCGATATTGCCTTTCGCTTTCTTGAAAATGGCGGTGGCGAAGTTTTGGTTTATGATATCAACCCCGAAATGTTGGCGGTCGGGCGCGATCGCGCCATTGATAGGGGACATTTAAAAAACATTGAATTCATTGAAGGTGACGCCGAAAAGTTACCGTTTGATGATGAAGCATTTGATGCCTACACCATCGCTTTTTGTATTAGGAACGTAACCCATATTGAACGCGCGCTTGCTGAAGCCAGACGGGTATTAAAACCGGGCGGACATTTTTTGTGTTTGGAATTTAGCCATGTTGCGGTTCCGGGGTTGGATAAAATATATGATGCATATTCGTTTTCGGTTTTACCCCGCTTGGGCCAAATGGTCGCCAACGACAGGGAAAGTTATGAATATCTGGCCCAATCAATTCGTAAATTCCCAGCACAAAAAAAATTCGCCACCATGATAGAGCAAGCCGGCTTTGACGTGGTTTCTTATGAAAATTTATCAGGCGGCATAGCCGCTATTCATTCAGGTTGGCGTACTTAAAAAAATAAACCCCGGAGCAGTTTTCAAAGTGGACAGCATTCGTCATATAGCGCGCGTTTTTTCAATTGCCAGAACACTGGCCCGTCATGATGCGTTGTTTATTTTAAAAACTGCCGGCATTGAACCTGTTGCGGTCTGGCTGGCGGGGTTGTTGGGGCATAAAAAATCAAGCCTTCGCCCGGGCCAGCGCCTAAGTGGGGCGTTGCAAGAAATGGGGCCCAGTTTCATCAAGTTAGGCCAAATGCTGGCAACCCGCCCCGATTTGCTGGGCGAGGAAATTGCCGCTGACCTTTCCCACCTACAAGATAAATTGCCGCCTTTTGCCGGCAAGTTAGCGATGGCAGAAATTGAAAAAGAATTTGCCAGACCGTTGGGCGAAATTTTTGCAAAGTTTGACGAAATCCCGGTGGCGGCGGCTTCAATTGCACAGGTGCATTTTGCCGTTAGCACTGACGGGCGCGAAGTCGCGGTTAAGGTATTGCGCCCGGGGATTGAGCAATCGTTTCAAAAGGATCTTGATCTTTTTTTCTGGGCGGCAAAATTAATTGAAAAAACCAGACCCGAACTTAGGCGCCTAAAACCAATTGAGGTGGTCAAAACCCTGGCCCGTTCGGTTGAAATGGAAATGGATTTGCGCTTTGAAGCCGCTGCCGCCAGCGAACTACAAGATAATTTTTCCGCTGACGAAAGCTTTATTGTGCCAGACGTTGATTGGGCAAGAACCGCAAAACGCGTGCTTACCACCAGCAGGGTTTTTGGTGTTTCAATAGTTGATAACGATGCCATTGTAAAAATGGGCCTTGATCCATTGGATATTCTGGAAAAAAGCGCCGGTGCGTTTTTTATGCAGGTATTTCGTGACGGTTTTTTTCACGCCGACATGCATCCGGGAAACGTTTTTGTAACCCCTGAAGGGGCGCTGGCGGTGGTTGATTTTGGTATTATGGGCAGGCTTGATAAACCAACCCGCAGGCATTTGGCCGAATTGCTAATGGCCTTTCTTGTGCGTGATTATAAAAGAGCCGCCGAAGTTCACTTTGAAGCAGGGTGGATACCATTTAACCAGTCGGTTGATGAATTTACCCAGGCGTGCCGTTCCATCGCCGAACCAGTATTAGATAAACCACAAAATGAAATTTCAATTGCCACGCTTCTGGGTCAGCTATTTCAAATAACCGAAACCTTTGAAATGGAAACCCAACCCCAGCTTTTGTTGTTGCAAAAAACCATGTTGGTGGCCGAAGGCACCGGGCGTAAATTAGCGCCCGAAGCAAACATGTGGTTTATCGCCAGACCATTAATCGAAAAATGGATGCGTGAAAATTTAGGCCCCGAAGCGCGCATCAAAGAAGCCGCCGGCG
>JAOULV010000116.1 GCA_029881835.1 Rhodospirillaceae bacterium | reverse complement strand
ATCACCATCGCCATTGCCCGTGGTGCGGCGTTTGGTTTTTACTACCCAGACGACCTTGAAGCATTGAAAAATGCCGGAGCCAACCTTGTATTTTTTGATCCGGAAAGCGACAAAACATTACCGCCATGTGACGGGCTTATTATTGGTGGCGGCTTTCCGGAAACCCGCATCAAGGAACTTGGTTCAAATACCGAGATGCTAAAATCAATTAATTCGGCTATCGCTTCAGGACTTCCGGTGTACGCCGAATGCGGTGGCATGATGTACCTATCTGAAAGCATTTCGTGGAACGGCGAAAGCGCTAAAATGGTTGGCGCTGTAGCGGGTATTGCTACCATGACCGATCGACCGCAGGGGCGTGGATATATTGTTCTGGCGCCAACCAAAAATATTCCGTGGCCCGGATCCATTGCCACAATGAAAGAAATACCAGCCCACGAATTTCACCATTCATTGATGGAAAATTTGCCCAAAGACTGGGTTAATTCGTATGACACCATTCGCGGGCATTGCATTGATGGGCGCGATGGGCTTGTGCAAAATAATCTTGTTGCCGGATACGCCCACATGCGAAACACTTCACGTTGCCCCTGGGTGGACGGATTTACTTCTTTTGTGCGCCAGTGCAAAAAAGGCCACATTTAATAAATAAGGAATAATAAAAATGAGCAACAACCAACCACACAATAATCCCAAGGTCGCCATTGTTGGCGCCGGCCCCGGTGATGTGGATCTTATGACGGTTAAATCCGTTAGGTTATTGCAAGAGGCCGATGTTGTTGTCTATGACCGACTGGTTTCAGATGAAATAATGAAACTGGTTCCGGAAAAAACCGAAACAACATTTGCCGGCAAAGCCGCGCGCGACCATCACATGGCGCAAGAGGACATAAACCAATTATTGGTTGATTTGGCCAAGCAGGGAAAAAAGGTTGTTCGCCTAAAAGGTGGTGATCCGTTTATTTTTGGTCGCGGTAGCGAAGAAGCCGAATTTCTGGCAAAAAACGGGATTGATTTTGAAATTGTTCCGGGCATTACCGCTTCTGCCGGTTGCGGTGCGTATGGCGGTATACCGCTAACCCATCGCGGCCTTGCGACCGGTGTGCGGTTTGTTACCGGGCATTGTCGCGATGGTGAACATTTGGACCTGAATTGGAAAAGCTTAGCCGACGTTGATACTACTTTGGTTATTTATATGGGCCTTATTAATGTTAGCAAAATTGTTGATGAACTGATAAAAGCCGGGCTTCCATCTGACACCCCGGCAGCGGGGATTGAGCGCGGAACAACGCCCGAACAAAGAACCATCCTTACAAAATTAAGCGAATTGCCCGAGTGCGTGGAACGCGCCCAATTAAAAGCTCCATCGCTGCTTATAATCGGTCGGGTCGTAGATTTAGCCCACTCAATCTCATGGCATATTCCGGCGCGCGATTGCCTGCTGGAAAGGGATGAATTGGAAAACAAAACCAAAGGATTACCCCAAAATAAATAATATGGCTGAAAATTCATCAACCAATATTGATATTTCTAAAATTGCCGTGGTATTAGCTGCGCACGGATCACCTGCGTCAACCGGGGTTGAAACTCCTACTATTAGGTTGCAAAAAAATCTTTCGCAAGCTGATATTTTTTCAACGGTTAGCTGTGGTTTTCTTGAGCAGGAACCGAAAATTAGCGATGTATTAAAAAATGTAACCGAGTCCGAAGTATATGTGGTTCCAGTTATGGCCTGTAAAGGATACATCGCCAATACTAAACTACCGCGCGCACTTAACCTTACCGGCGACCTAACGGAGCGGCTTAGCTCAGGCGGCAGACAACGCATCCACCTAACCGACCCGCTTGGAACAAATGACGACCTGCCAATATTTGCGTCACGCATGTTGTGCGAAGCCATGGAAAAAGCAAACATTTCGCCAAACGATGCCTCGGTAATAATTGTCGGACATGGCTCAATGCAAAGCCGGGCATCGTTTGAGCAAACAAACACTATTGCAAAAACCATGAACAATGCTGAACCTAAACTAAATGTAAAAAGCGCCTATCTTGAAGAGCCGCCAAGAATTGGCGATTGGGAAAAGATATCGTCTGCTAAGCATATATTTGTATTGCCAATAATGATTTCCGATGGTCACCACGGTAGACGCGACATCCCAAATGAAATTGGTATCAAAACTGATACCATGTTTGATGAAAGCCTGTCTTCGGGTATTGCCGGGCCGTATGAAATAAATGGCAAATTTGTATATATGCTGGCACCACTGGGGGAAAGCGAACAAATGGCCGAACTTGTCATTTCAACCGTTAAACAAGAAATAAAAAAGGGGCGGTAAACAGGAAACCTGATACCGCCCCAAAGCGGGGCCCCTTAATAAAGAGACCCTCCCCCTAAACAAATTTCTACATATTCATCATATGTCTCTGCCCAATGCCCGGGCCAAAACCATATATAGTTTTCCCATATCTGACGACAGGAATGTTGCCTCCAGAACCCCTTCATGGTCACGCTCGCGGGCTTTTTCAATCATGTTGTCAAACTCGCTAACGTAGCGGCCGACGTATTCACGGAATTCGCCATCGTCTTGATAAATTGTTTTAATCGCGGCAAAGGTGTTCTTTTCCTTAAAGCCGAGCATTTTGCGGACAAATATACCTTTTTCGCCCTTGTTAAAGCGGCGCCAGTCATCTTCGGAAATTGGGACCTCTGATATGCGCGCAAGATCGACCGCAACAGATTGAAGTTTTTCTGAAATAAACGCGGCGCGTTGCATAAATTCTTCGGTTTTGGCTTTGTTGAGTTTTGCATCAAGGGTATCTGCCAATACCAACGCTTCATTAGCGGCGGTGCGCATAACTTTTGATCCGCGTTCAATAGAACCGCCAACATCGCCCAACTGTTTGGAGACCAGTTCAGAAACCCGCGTAAGTTCGGCCACCCTTTCGCGCATTGTTGCATCCCAGGCGACCACCTTGGCCACGGCGTTTTCGGAAATAGTGCCAACATTTCTGCCCTGACGATCAAGCGCATCACCAAGCAGGTTGATGCCCTTTTCAGCCCGACCATAAAGGCGGTTAAGCTCAACCAACCTTCCGGTAACAAGATCGCTTGCGCCGGATAGAGCGGCGGTAAACTTATCTGTTTTATCTGCCGCATCATTAGCATTTGTCTGCAGCAGCGTTGAAAACCGATTAAGGTGTTCCAGGCTATCTTCGGTAATATTTTCGATTTGTTCGCGCCGCTGACCAAGGCTTTCACCAACCTGACTAAGGCGTGACAGAGCATCCTCTGAAACAGATATGGCGTCACTGCCCTTGGTCATAAGTATATCTGCCACGCCTTCCATTTTTGTTGTGGCGTGGGTTGATGCTGAAGAAATATCTGAAAGTTGCTTACGCAGATTTTCACCAGCCGTTCCCAGATTACGGATAGTATTATCGGAAACGCTGTTTATGTCTTCGACATTGCGCTTAATCATATCGCTTACACGCTCAACCTCACCTGCCGCACGCTCGGTTGCCGATCCAACCTGCGAGGTGTTGTGATGAAGCGCGCTGGTCACAAGCGTAATAAGCTTTGATGCCTTATCAACGGTTTGGCTTACCTTAAATGCCCCTTCGTTCAGTTTTTCGCTAACGCTTCCCATTTTTTCAACGGCTTCATCGGATGTGACCATCATAGAGTTAGCCTGATTGTGCATATCTTCCGAGAAGGCGCGCATGTGATCGGTTGCCTGCGTGTAGGTATTGGTAAGGTCTTCTGTCCGCCTACCCAGCATTTCGCCCAGCCCTTCCAATTTTGAACCGGCCTGCATAATAGACCCGTCAAGATTGGACATGTGGCGGTTAAAGGTTTCGGATATCCCTTCCAACCTTCCTGCGGCAATAGTGGTTGATTGTACGGCAGCATTGGCCCGTTCATCTAAACTACTGCCAACACTTTCAAGGCTACGGGTTGCGGTTTCAGATATCTGCTCAATTCCTTTTGTTGCGTTATTTGCACTTTCGTTAATTTTTCGAGCTATGCTTTCCGAGCTTACGGTTACTTGGTGTTCAATATTTTTTAGCACGCTTGATGCGTCGCGCATTTTATGGGCAGCGCTATCTGCGCTTTCGCTCAAATCAATGGCTCCGGCTTTCAACACTTCACTAACATCGGAAATCTTGCCGGTTGCACGAATTGCAACATCATCTAAATCAACCGATTGCTGTTTAAGCTTCTCACCAATTACGCTTATGCGTTCCGAAGCGCGCTCTGAGGTATCTTCCAAATCTCCTGACTGCCTTTGCATTGCTTCGGAGACCAGCGCAATGAGCCGGGCCGCCCTTTCGGATGCCGAACCAACTTCACGTGAACGCTCAAGCAGGGCAGCGGTTGCGGTATCGACGCCGCTAACCGCAACCTTTGTCGTCTCGGTAACGGTTTCAGCGTGTTTGTTGATAACTGATCCGGCTTGGCTCAAACGTTCGGCCGAATCATCGGCTGAGGCCATCAATTCATTAAGGTTCTGTCGCATCTGTTCTGCTAAGGCATGCAGGCGCACTTCGGCCCTATCCGATGTTTCTTCTAGGGTGTGGGCTTTGCCTTCAAGGTTTTCTGCGGCGGCAGCGATAAGCTTTCCGGTTCTGGCGGAAACAAAAATCATGTGTTCGGTTCGCTCCTGCAAACCTTGACCCGCCTTGTTGAGGCGATCTTCGACATGATCGGCAACAGATTCCAGATTATGGGCACGGTCTTTAACGGTTTCGCCAAGGTTGGTTATGCGCCCCACCACGTCTTCAGAAACCCCTTTTATATCAACAAGATGGCGACGGAATGCTTCGGAAATCCTTCCCGTTCGTTCCGATGAAAGATTTACTTGCTCAAACCCTTCGGCCAGCGCGCGCGTTGCGGCGGAAATACCCGCAACACCAGTATCGGATGCAACCACCAAGTGGGTGGAGCTTTCATCGAGAATTTTCGATACATCTTTTATGGCGGTTGCCGATCTTTCGGTTGCGCCATCGACTTCAAGAATATTTTCTGAAATACGTTTTGATACTGAATTAAGGCGATTAATGCCTTCTGCGGTAATGGTGGAAAGGGCGTTGGCCTGTTCACGCAATGCTTCGGCAATTTCGCCTATGCGGGCTTGGGATGCGTCGCTAACGCTATCAACGTCCTCTCCACGTGCACGCAACGCCGCGCCCACGGCTTCAACCTGATTAAGCGCACTTGAAGAAATGGCGGAAAGATCCATTGAGGTTTTGCGCAAAAGCTCGCGCACATCCGTGGCTCTTTCGCT
>JAOULV010000115.1 GCA_029881835.1 Rhodospirillaceae bacterium | reverse complement strand
GGGCCAAACGCACTGGCACGTAAAATTGCCGCAAACTGTGTTTCTAATAAATCCGGCCTTGCCAAAGACAAGCGGATGCCGCGCAACCCCAATGCGCTTTGCGCACTTTCGCCAACATCTTCGGTCAATGATTGGGCTAGTTTTTCCCCGCCGATATCAAGGGTGCGAACGGTCAAGGTGCGCCCGTTCAAGGTTTTTGCGATATCGCGCATCACACGAAATTGCTCTTCTTCGCTGGGCAGGTCATCTCTGTTCATGAACATAAATTCTGAACGCAACAGCCCGATACCGGCGGCACCCGCCATCATTACTTGCGGCATTTCAATGGGTAGCTCAACGTTGGCAAACAATGAAATTTCAACTCCGTCGCGGGTAACGGCGGGCTGGCGCTTCATTTTGGTAAATCGGGTTTGCTTGCGACGGTGCTCTAATTGTTTTGATTCAAAAATAGCCAATGTCGCGGGCGTCGGGTTTAAAATTATGCGCCCGACCTCACCATCAACAATTATTATGTCGCCCGATCTGGCCATCGCACTTAAGCCCGGCACGCCCAATACCGCAGGCAGGCCAAGGGCGCGCGCCATAATCGCGGTGTGGCCCTGCGCCCCGCCTAGAACGGCGGCAAAACCAACAACCCGTTTGGGGTCTAGCTGGGCGGCATCAGCGGGGGTTACTTCTTCGGAAATTATTATGCTTCCCTTAGGGACCGTAGAAATAGGCCTGACGTGCGATTGGGTAAGGGCGCGGGTTATGCGGTCTGCCACTTCGCGAATGTCGTCAAGGCGGGCCGCGATGTAACTGTCATCAAGCTGGGCAAAGCCTTGGGTTATATCGTTGATTTCGGCTTGAACGGCGGCTTCGGCATTGGTGCGATCTTCGCTTATGCGCCTAATCGCCCCCCTGACAAGGCGCGAATCGCCAAGCATCTGGGTGTAGGCCTCAAGCAATAATCCCATTTCTTCGGCAGCGGCAGCGGGTAATTTTTTGGCTTTGTTTTTTAAGCGGCCAACTTGTCTTCTGGCGGTGCCAAGGGCCACATCAAAACGCTTTAGCTCATCATTAATTTTTGCTGCGGGGATGGTGTATTCGGGAACCGCAATTGCACCGCTTTCACGCACATGAACTTTGCCGATGGCAATTCCGGCCGAAACCCCAAGACCATCAATCACAATTTCCTTTGCAGGCGTATTTGTTGATTTTTTGTCGGTTGGTTTTTTTGTGGCTTTTGGGTTCATGGGTTTAAATCTCTTCGCCAAATCTGTCGTCTATTAGTTGTTCCAGCGCATCTAAAACCGCCACAGCGTCTTTTCCGCTCGCGCTCACTTCTATGGTGGAGCCGATACCTGCGGCCAGCATCATCAACCCCATAATCGAAGCCCCCGACACCGTTTGCCCGTCTTTTGAAACATTGGTATCGGCGTCGAATTCACCAGTAGTTTTTACAAACTTGGCTGCCGCCCGGGCGTGTAGGCCACGTTGGTTTCTGATGGAAAACATGCGCGAATTACCATTGCCGGGCTTTGTTTTATTGCTATCGGGGGCAGGCATAATGCTCAAGAATCCTGTTTTAAAAGCTCTGATGCGATGTTGATATATTTACGTCCGGCTTCTTTGGCCTGGGTTGCGGCCTCTAAAAGCGAGCTTCCTTCGCGTACACTTGCAAGCTTAATAAGCATGGGCAGGTTAACCCCTGCTATGACTTCAACATTTGCTTTTTCAATAACGCTGATAGCCAGATTTGACGGTGTGCCACCAAACATATCGGTCAGCAATATAACGCCATCACCATCATCAACTTTGGTGATGCTTTCAAGTATGTGTTTACGCCGCTCTTCCATGTCGTCGTCGGGGCCGATACAAACATTGCTAAACGCTTTTTGTGGCCCGACCACGTGTTCAAGCGCGGCAAGCATTTCATCGGCAAGACGACCATGGGTTACAAGAACTAGCCCAATCATTTTTTTTCCACTTCACCTGTATTTGTTGCTTTGATTTAACTTACACAATTAAGCACTGCAAAAAAACTATACCAGCATATTATCCATTTCACGGTGGAAAACCTGAACTTTTATCCCGCCCGTGGAAATCCACTTTCCCAAAGATTCGGCAACAAAAACAGAGCGATGTTTGCCGCCGGTACAGCCAATGGCAATGGTTAGGTATGATTTTCCCTCATCGGCAAAACGCGGCAACAGGGGCTTTATAAGGTTTTTGGTATTTGTCATGAAATCGGAAAAATCCGGATCTTTTTTTATAAATTGGCCCACCGCATCATCCAGCCCGGTCAATCCCCGCAGCGCCGGGTCGTAATGTGGGTTTTGCAAAAAACGAACATCAAAAACCATATCCGCTTCGCGTGGCAAGCCGTGGGGGAACGCAAACGAGGTTAGAATTACCACCAAACCACCGCTTGCGGCATTTTCCAGATGTTTGGAAAGCGCATTTTTTAAATCGCCGGGCGAACGCTGGGTTGTATCTATTTTCATATCAGCCAGATCGGCTACCGGGGCGATAAGACCGCGTTCAAGATTGATGCCGTCAATTACCGGGCGGTCTTGGGCCAGCGGATGGCGATGGCGGGTTTCTCTATAGCGCAATAACAATTCATCATCGCTACAATCCATAAATAATACTTTTACGCTCAAGGTTTTATTTGCGCGCAACGCAGCGACGACGTTGGCAAAGGTATCAAAATCAAAATCCCGCGTTCTGATGTCTACCCCGATTGCCAATGCACGAATTTGGCCATCATCATGGCTATCGTTTGCCAACGGTGCGGCAAGGTTTGCAACTAATGAAAGGGGAATATTGTCAACCGCTTCAAAGCCCATGTCTTCTAGCGCTTTTAATGCGGTGGTTTTTCCGGCGCCCGACATGCCACTAACAAGAACTACTTGGCGCAATTCATTTTGTGTTTGGCTCATTGTTTGATTCCGTGCCCATGCCCCTGTTTGTGTGCGTCTTCAATAAATATTTTTTCTTTAATCGCACGCAGGGCCATTCGCACCTTTGCCGTTGCCGATGGTTCAAACGGGTCAAGCTCAATCAGTGGAATATCAATTCCCATAATTTCTTCCGTGTGGTGTTCGGGCAGGCGTTCAATCAATTCATGGCGGACCAAATCAACAATTAGTGCCAGCGTGACCTTACCGATGGTGCCCATTTGCACAACCCCGACACCACGAATTTCCATCATCCCGGAAATGGGTTCGGGCGGCGAAACAAAAATCTTGTCATCGATATTTTCTATTTTGGTGTAATCGTCTGCTACCAACACCGCGCCCCCGTCAATCAGGCGCAGACCAAGATCGGATTTACCGCTACCGGCGGGCCCACGAATAAGCACGCCTTCGCCGTTAATGGCGATTGTGGTGGCGTGAACGGTGTCTCTGAAGCTAGCCATGGGTTTACCTTAGCAAAAATAAATATTTTGGGCGATCATAGCTTTGTTTATACAGCCCTTAAATACACATTAAATCTGGCGCCGGTTATTTTGCCGTCATCAGACATTATATTTTCAGCCATAATCTGCCCACCGTGGGCGTCAATAATTTGTTTTGAAATGGCCAGCCCCAGGCCTGAATGGGTGCCAAATTTTTCCGCCACCGGGCGTTCGGTATAAAAACGTTCAAAAATTGCCGCTTCTTTTCCCGGCGGAATCCCCGGGCCATTATCGGAAAAGCTAATTATTATATCGTCACCTTCGCGCCGGGCATTAATATCTATTGTTCCTTTATCGGGGCTAAAAGAAACCGCATTGCCAAGCAGGTTTCTAAACACCTGCACCAGACGGTCTTCCATTCCTTCGGTTATCAGGTTTTGATCAACATGAAGGGTAACGCTGGGTTCGCCTTCGCGTTTGGTGGCGTCGTGTATGCTGGTTATGGTTTCAAGCATTGATTCAATATTGACGCTTTCGGTTTCCGCCCGGCTTAGTTCGGCATCCAACCTAGAAGCATCTGAAATATCGCTTATCAAACGATCAAGCCGTTCAACGTCTTCTTGGATTATGCCCATTAATTTTTTTTGTTGATCTGCATCTTTTATTCGCGCAGCGGTTTCTACCGCGCTTTTAAGTGATGTAAGCGGATTTTTTATTTCATGCGCTACGTCGGCGGCGAAGCGTTCAATTGCATCCATCCTTGCCCATAAAGCTTCGGTCATTTCATCCAGCGCGCTTGCCAGTTCGCCAATTTCGTCTGAACGTTCGGAAAAATCGGGAATTGTGTGTTGGCGATGATGGCCCCGGCGAATGCGTTCGGCCGCAAGCGCCAGCGTGCGAACCGGCCTGGCGATGGTGCCGGCCAAATAAAATGAAAGCGCCACCGTAATGATTAAAACCACGCCGAACACCCGTAAAATATCAAGGCGCACTTCATAAAGGGCGTCGTCTATTTCGTTTGATTCTTTAGAAAGAAAAATAACGCCCAAGGTTTGCTTGTAACGCGTTACCGGCATGGCAACGGTTAATACCAGCGAACCATCGGGCATGGATCTTCTGGCGACCCAAACATCGCCGTTCATCGCGGCCATTACTTCCGGATAATCTTTTGCATTTTGTTCTACGTTTTCGCGGTACGGGGTATAGCTTTCGCCGCCCGGTAGCCAATTATAAATTCGGTCAATCGCTTGAAATGCCCTTTCCAGCAGGCTTTCTTGTTCTTCAATTGAAATGGGTGGGGGCAGGTCTTGGCGTTGTACTTGCCCGCCCGGTTCAAGCAGATTTCTAGAATCGGCCGCTAATCTGCCGTCGGGCAAAAAAAGTCTGGCCCTGGTTTCGGCGGTAAAGGCAAGGCGACGGACAATCTGTGATGAAAGCTCCGGCATTAGCATGTGCCCCATGGGCGATACCGCACTTTCACCAAGGGCAACGGCAAAAATTTCTCCATGCGTGCGCATACCGGAAAGTTCGGTGGAAATAAGGTTGCGACGATATTCATCAAGATAAAAAAGCCCGGCCACAAGTATGGCCGGGGCCAACAGATTAACGATGAGTATCCTGCGCGTGATGGGTGAAAACCGCCCACTTAAGCCATGGTCATGCCCATGGTCGTGCATATGTAGCCCAGTGGCGGGGTGCATTTGGGCGCTATGGCTGGTGGTTGGTTTTTCTTGTTCCATGACGCCCAGTTTAGATCAGTCGGTCTTGTAGCGATAGCCAACACCGTAAAGTGTTTCTATTTCATCGAAATCCGGAACCACGGCGCGGAATTTGCGGCGCAGGCGCTTTATGTGGCTATCAATGGTGCGGTCATCGACATAAATATTTTCCCCGTATGCCGCATCTATTA
>JAOULV010000114.1 GCA_029881835.1 Rhodospirillaceae bacterium | reverse complement strand
GTTGCGATACCTTCTTTGGCTGCCACAAGGCGTTCACGGTTGCGCATGAATTCGGCATAAAAACGCGCCATCTTAATACCAAAGGTCGTCGGTTCGGCATGAATGCCATGGCTGCGCCCGATGGTCGGCATCATTTTGGTTTCCATCGCACGGGTTTTTAATGCCGCCAGTAAATCATCAATGTCTGAAAGCAAAATATCCGCCGCCTGCATCATTTGCACCGAAAGGCAGGTATCCAATACGTCGGAACTGGTCATCCCTTGGTGTACAAACCTTGCGTCTTCGCCCACGTGTTCGGCCAGTTCGGTCAAAAAGGCGATTACGTCGTGCTTGGTTTCAAGTTCAATTTCATCAATCCGGGCTATGCGCTCAGGGGTGTATTCTTTTTGCCCGTTTTTCCATACTGCCTTGGCGGCCTCAGCCGGAATGACGCCAAGCTCGGCCAAGGCATCACAGGCGTGGGCTTCAATTTCAAACCAGATGCGAAATTTGTTTGCGGCCTCCCAGATGGCGACCATTTCAGGGCGGGAATAACGCGGAATCATAAAAAACTTCTCCGGTGGGTGGGTGGTGTGTATTTACCCCGATTCTATACAGGGTTTTACGGCCCACGACCAGTATTGGGCACGAATAAATATTAGATTGTTGCCCCTTTAAAGGTGCTGGGTTTCCCCGCCTTTGCGGTAAATTGCGTACCAAATAAGCGTTAAAACCTGCAGCAAAAGCAACGCGGCAAAGGCCCAGGCATATCCTTCGGGTGCGTAGCCCAAGGCATTGCTCGAAAACATATTTATGATAACCCCGGTTAGCCATTGCCCGGCAAATGCCATGACAAAAGCCAACAGGTTAATTCCGGTATTAACCCTGCCCGCCAAATGATGGGGAAACGATTGTGAAAGGGCGGCATATGATAAAATGCCGCTGGTTCCCAAAAAGCCAAATGCCATCCATGCCTCAACCGCCATATCGGTTGGTGCCATTATTATAATTCCCTGGATAAGCGAAAATAATGTCATCCCCACCAGCCCAACCGAAAGCGGGCGAATTTTATATTTTTTACCCAACCGTTCAGCGGCCATGCCCCAAAATAAAAAACCAAAAACCATTGAAGCGGCAATCAATAACAAAGCAAATGCCACATCATCGCGCCCCATGCCGGCCACATCGCGCATCCACGGGCCGGTCCACAAAGACTGGGTTGAAAGAAATGTTGCCTGACTCATCACCGTGATGGGGGCCACCCGCCAAAAAAGCGGGCTGGAAAAAACCTCGCCAACGCCTTTTACCGCGTCAATAAATTTTGCATCAACGTGTTTGTGCTTGCCATCGGGAACGACGAAAAAAATCATCAAGGCGGAAAAAACCGTTACCCCGCCCAACAGCAAAAATACCCCGCGCCAATCGGTAATGGTTAGCAATGCTTCAACCGGTTGGGTCGCAACCAGTGCGCCCAAGCCACCCGCCATTAATTGAAAGCCGTTTATTAAAGGCAGTTTTTCCTTAGGAAACCACATGACGTAGGCTTTAAAAGATGCCATCAGGCACGCCGATACCCCAAAACCAATAAGCCCGCGCGCCACAATTAATGCCGGAATATTTTCCGCAATCGCAAACAGCCACGCCCCAAGGGCCGCAAATAATAACAACGCGGCTTCGACCCGGCGGGGGCCATAATGGTCAAGCAATATTCCCAGCGGCAATTGAAATGCGGCAAAGCTTAAAAAATATGCGCTGGTTAAAAGCCCCAACACATCGGCATTAAGGCCAAGCTCGGCCACCAGATCGGGCGCGATTACCGCATTAACGGTGCGATAGGTATAAGAAAGAAAATACCCCAACGCAAAAGGCATAAAAACCCGAAGCACGATAATGGGCGATAGGGCTGGTGTTGTAGGCGAGGGGGAGGTCATTGGTTGCGTCAATTTTTTACAACAGCCCTTCATTTTTAAATGATGTGTGCCCAACACTTGATACGATTATGTGATCATGCAGTTCAATTCCCAGTTTTAATCCGGCGTCCTGGATTTCCATGGTCATATCAATATCTGCCTTTGATGGTTTGGTATCACCGCTGGGATGGTTGTGCACCAGTATTAATGCGCTGGCACCCAAATCAAGCGCGCGTTTAATTACTTCGCGTGGGTATACCGGTGTGTGGTCTATGGTTCCGTCTTGTTGTAATTCATCGGCAATAAGCGCGTTTTTTTTATTTAAAAACAAAATCCTGAATTGTTCTTTTTTATTCCCGCCCATTGATGTGCGGCAATAATCAACCAATGCCTGCCAGTTTTCCAGCACCGGTTTGTTCATAATTTCTTGGCCCAGCATCCTGACCGCTGCCTCGCGCACGGTTTTTAAATTTATGGCCGCTACTTCGCCCATGCCTTCTACATCTGCTAATGCCTTAACGTCACCGTCCAATACCCCGCCCAGCGAGCCAAATTTATTTAACAATGCTTTGGCTATTGGTTTTACGTCGCGTCTGGGCATTGCGCCAAAAAGCAAAAGCTCAATAAGTTCATAATCAGGAAGCGAATTTGCCCCGGCCTTGACGAAACGTTCACGCAGGCGTGCCCGGTGCCCGGCATAATGCGGTTTGAGGTTATCTTTTTCGCTCATTTTGGTTTGCGCTCAGGCGTTATAAGGTGGTTTGTCCAGCCCGGCGGGCGAACGGGTAAAGACCTCAAACCCATCTTTGGTTACAGCGATGGAATGTTCAAACTGGGCCGATAGGGTTTTATCACGGGTTACTGCGGTCCAGCCGTCTTGCAGTATTTTTACATCATACTTGCCAAGGTTAATCATCGGCTCGATGGTAAAAAACATTCCTTCTTTTAACATCGCCCCTTCACCGGGGTTGCCATAATGCATGATGTTTGGCACATCGTGAAACACCCGGCCTAAGCCATGGCCACAAAAATCGCGCACCACCGAATATTTATGCCCTTCGGCATATTTTTGAATGGCGTGCCCAATATCGCCGGTGGTGGCACCGGGTTTAACCACGTTTATGCCTTCCCACATTGCGGCAAAGGTTACATCAATAAGTTTTTGTGCTTTTACCCCAACTTTACCAACGTTAAACATTCTCGATGTATCGCCAAACCAGCCATCAAGGGTAACGGTGACATCAATATTTATAATGTCGCCGTCTTTTAATGTTTTGTCGCCCGGTATGCCGTGACAGACCACATGGTTGATGGAGGTGCAAATAGATTTCGGATAACCGCGATAATTAAGCGGCGAGGGGATGGCCCCGTTATCAACAATAAATTCATGACAAAGCCTGTCTAGTTCATCGGTGCTGACACCGGGAACAACATACGGGGTTATCATGTCTAATGTTTCGGCCGCCAACTTTCCGGCCTTGCGCATGCCGTTAAAATCTTCGGGTTGGTGGATAACTATTCTTTTGGCTTCATGCATTTTAAGTCTTGGCTCAATATTTCTGTTTTTAAGGGCGTTTTATTGAATATAGTTACTTTTACAAAAATCTCTATACCCCTATAGCCCATTAAGTGCACATGGCCCAGAAATGCCTATTTTTTTGGGGGTTATTTGGCAATTATAGGCAATTATCTCGACCCCGGCCTTTCTGGCCTTGGCGAATTCTTTGGCATAAACCGGGTCAATATCGGATGCCAAGGTAAAGCTTTTGCTATCGGTTCTTTGCACCAGATAAAACATCACCGCACGTTTTTTGCTTTTAACCATATTGGCAAGTTCGACTAAATGTTTTGCGCCACGCGTGGTTACGGCATCTGGAAATTCGGCCGGATCATTTTTGTTTTTACCGCGTTTCATGGTCACATTTTTTACTTCGACATAGCAATCGGGTTTGTTGGGCGAACTTAGCAATATATCAATGCGGGAATTTTCCCCGTATTTGACTTCGCGTTTTAAGTTTTCATAACCGGCAAGTTCGGGAATTATTCCGGCTTCAATTGCCTCAGTGACAATGCGGTTGGGGTGCTGGGTATTAATCCCAACCCGTGTCTTGCCGATTTCGATTATTTCCCAGGTGTATTTTAATTTTCGTTTGGGATCATCATTCGGTGTCAGCCAGACTTTGGCCCCCGGAACATTAAGCGACAGCATGGAACCGGAATTGGCGCAGTGCGCAGTTATGATTTTGCCATCATCCAATTCAACATCAGCCAAAAAACGCTTGTAACGCTTTATCAATTTTCCTGAAACAAGCGGGGTTTCAAATTTCATTTGGCTTCTTCTTCTGTTTTTGGCTCAAGCACCAATGAAAGGTTCACTTCGCCGCTTCCCGGTTTTAACGGTTGTGGCTGGTTCGGCCCCGGCGACCACGCGGTCATGGTTACAATGTCAAAGGTGGCGGGGATGCGCCCGTCATTATCTGCAAACTTTTCTTGATAATAACTTGCCGCGCGTAAAATTGTATCTTCGCGGGTGAAGGTTTTGCGTCTGCCCATAACCGCACCGTTTTCCCCCATGCCGCGCAGGTCGGCCATCAACTTAAAAGCATCGGGGTATGAAACCGTAATGGTATCGGTATCAAGCACCGGCAAAACAAATCCGGCGCGGCCTAAAAGCGAGCCTAAATCCTGCACGGTGGCAAATGGCGAAACCCGCGGGCTGATGCCGCCTTCAACTTCAATTTCTGCGGCCATAAAACTTTCGCGCAATTCCCACAATGTGCGCTCGGCAAAAACCGAAGCCAACATCAAGCCATCGGGTTTTAATGATTTTCTTATTTGTATTAATGCACCGGGTAAATCGTTTACCCAATGCAGCGATAAATTAGATAAGACCAAATCAAACGTGGCATCATTAAAGGGCAGGTTTTCCTCATCTGCGACCATGGCTTTGTGTCCGGTTTTTTCGGCCAAGGCCACCATTTTTGGTGAAATGTCTGTTTGGATAAGATTTTTTATCCCGCCCCGGCTGCCTAAGTTTTTGGCGACCTCGCCGCCATGACAGCCAAGGTCAAGGGCGGTTTCAAACTTGCGCTTTACGTCATCCAAACGGTCGCACAACCTGTCGGCTGCCTCCATGAACAAGAAATCATGTTCGGCCAACCCGTTGGCGGCACGGTTGCGGTGGTGGGCAACTGCGGTTCGGTCAAAAACCTGCATGGGGGCATTGCTATTCATGGTTCCTATATGACACACGGCGGTCATCTTGATAAGGTGTTGGTTATGGAAAAAAACCACATAACCCGCCCGCCCACTTTTTTTGCCGTGTCAGCGGCAAAAAGATTGCTCGATGTAATGTTGCCGCCAACCTGCCCGGGATGCAAAACCATCGTCAGCCCGCCCGGTGGCCTGTGCCATGAATGCT
>JAOULV010000113.1 GCA_029881835.1 Rhodospirillaceae bacterium | reverse complement strand
CCTGTTCGGAAAGAAGATACCCAACGCCACGCAGGGTGTGAATGTTCACTGATGCATTGGCGTTTAATAAACGCTTGCGTAGTCGCGATACATTTGCCTCAACTGAATTTATTGAAACCTCATCACCAAAGCCATAAAGCTTGCTTTCTATTGTGTCTTTGGCGACTACCCGCCCGGCGCGACGCATTAGCTGTTCAAGTACGCTCATTTCACGGGGTGAAATTTTAATAACCTGGTTATTAACCGTTACTTCGCGCGATGTGGTGTCAAAACTTAGGTTTCCCGATGTTAGTTTAACATTTATTCCACCATCAGGGCGGCGCAACAATGCGCGTACGCGTGCGGTTAATTCTTCCATCGCAAATGGTTTTAATAAATAATCATCCGCCCCGGCATTTAACCCCTTTACCCGGTCTTCAATTCCATCGCGTGCGGTTAAAATCAACACCGGCAGGGTTTTTTTCTGTTCACGCAGGGACTTAAGGAAATCCAAGCCATCGCCATCGGGCAAACCAAGGTCAAGAATGATTGCGTCATAATCGGTTGTATCAATGGCCGCTTCGGCATCGGCCAAAGTACCCAAGGCATCTATGGTAAAGTTTTCGTTTTCCAATCCCTTGTTTACAAGGGTAGCCAAACGAAGGTTGTCTTCAACAAAAAGAATGCGCATTCAATACGGCCCCATGTAAACACGTTTGTTTGTGCTGGCTTACCCCGATTGCAGTATAGAGTCTAAACCGATTTTTGGACAAAGTTATTATATGTCCCGCGAAAATGGGTCGCCTGCGGCATCTTCGTAAAAACCAAAATATTCCCAAGTTTCCTTCATGTGTGGCGGAAGATTGGCCATCACCACGGTATTGCCGCCACCGGGATTTGGAAAGCTTATGGCCCTAGCGTGAAGGTGAAGTTTCTTTGCTATTTCCGCACCGCCCAAAAATGCATCTTGGCCGCCGTATTTGCCGTCACCCAGTATGGGCGTTCCCAATGCCAGCATATGAACACGCAACTGATGGGTTCTGCCGGTAATCGGTTCCATTTCAACCCATGCGGCACTTTTTCCGGCCGCTTCAATTGTACGGTAGAGGGTTATTGCTTTTTTTCCTTCATATTCATCAACCCATACTTTTTCATTGCCTGAACTGCCGCTTTGCTTTTTTGAAAGGGGAAGATCAATTTTTCCCTCAGGCTTTGCGGGAACGCCGACCACCACCGCCCAGTAAACCTTTCTAACGTCTTTGGTTTGAAATGCATTTCCTAAAAACGTTGCCGCTTTGCGGGTTCGGGCCAAAACCAAAACCCCTGAGGTATCTTTGTCAAGCCGGTGCACAAGACGTGGTCGCTCATCGGTATCAAGCTTTAATGCACCCAACATCATATCAAGGTGGTGTGCGGTGCCGCTACCGCCCTGAACTGCCAATCCCGCCGGCTTATCAATCACCAAAACATGTTGGTCTTTGTATATTATGGAATCAATCAGCGCCTTGGTATCTTCTGGGCTTATTTTTGCTGAAAGCTTAAACACTTCATTTTTTTTGAACGCACTATCACCCAATGGCGGTACTCTTACTTCCTGTCCTGCGATTAATCTGGTTCCGGCTTCTTTTACGCGCTTGCCGTCTATCCTGATATCGCCGCTGCGCAACATTTTTTGCAAACGCCCTTGGGTTATGCCGGGGTAACGTCGCTTGAACCAACGATCTAAGCGTTGTTCGGCATCTTCGGTTGAGATTGTTATGATTTCAACGGGCATTTTTTATGACAACACCGATCTAAAGACCGACATCCCCGCCCAAAACCCGGCAACGCACAACAGCACCGAACCTGTTGCATAAAGCGCACCTTGCATAATTTCCCCGCGGTTCAAAAGATAATAAAGGTCCATCGAAAAAGTGGAAAATGTTGTAAATGCACCAAGCACCCCAACGACCATTAGGGCGCGCAATTCAGGCGACGGCGACCACTGCAATGCCATAATCTCAAGCAATGCACCCAAAGCAAATGAGCCGACAACATTGACCGCAAAAGTGCCAAATGGAAATGTGCCGTGAAAATAGTGACCAATCGCGCTCATGGTTAGAAACCGCGCCATCGCCCCAATTGCACCGCCAAGGCCAACATACAAAACCATTTGTAGCGACATTAATTTTTATCCCCTTTTTCGGATCTTAGCTTGTTCCAATATTCAATGCGTTTTTTTATTTCACGCTCAAAGCCTACGTCTTTGGGTTTATAATAGCTTGCTCTGGCCATATCGTCGGGAAAATAATTCTGCCCGGAAAAACCGTCTTTGGTATCGTGATCATATTCATAACCTTTGGAATATCCCAGATCCTTCATCATTTTGGTGGGCGCATTCAATATATGCATGGGCGGCATTAATGACCCGGTTTGTTTGGCATCACGCCTTGAAGCCGCCTCTGCCCGGTATGCCGCGTTTGATTTTGGCGCACTTCCTAAATAAATAACCAACTGCACCAACGCTAATTCGCCTTCGGGACTGCCCAAACGGTCATAGGCATCCCACGCCGCATTTGCCTGCACCAATGCGTTAGGATCGGCCAAGCCGATGTCTTCGACCGCAAAGCGCACTAAGCGCCTGGCAATGTAATTCGGGTCTTCGCCGCCTTCCAGCATGCGGGCAAACCAATAAAGTGCCGCATCGGTATCGGAACCACGAAGGGATTTATGCAATGCGGAAATAAGATTGTAATGCCCTTCTTGGGATTTATCATAAAGCGGCATGCGTTGCTGCACCACCCGGGCAAGGTCGTTGGTGGCAAGCGGGGCGTCATCCGCACCCATATTCAATGCCAAAATTTCTTCTGCCATGTTTAGTAAATACCGCCCGTCACCATCGGCCATGGCACGAAGTGCGCTACGCGCCTCAGGTTCAAGGGGAATGTTTTTCCCGCTTTCTTTTTCAGCCCTGACGAGCAGGCTTTCCAGCGCATTATCATCAAGCCGGTTTAAAACCAAAACTTGCGCGCGCGATAAAAGAGCCGCGTTTAATTCAAACGATGGGTTTTCCGTGGTCGCACCGACAAGAATTATTGTGCCGTCTTCGACGTAGGGCAAAAACCCATCTTGTTGGGCGCGGTTAAAGCGATGAATTTCATCTATGAACAATAACGTTCCCTGCCCGGCCTTACGCCTGTTTTTGGCCGCATCAAAAACCTTGCGCAAATCGGCAACGCCGGAAAACACGGCCGATAATGGCTCGAAATGCAGGTTGGTATGTTCGGCCAGAAGTCTTGCTATTGTGGTTTTTCCGGTTCCGGGCGGCCCCCATAAAATCATCGATGAAAGCCTGCCGCTTGCGACCATTCGCCCAATCGGCCTGTCGCTACCTAACAAGTGATCTTGACCAACCACCGCATCCAGTGATGCCGGCCTGAGCTTGTCTGCCAATGGGCGTGGGGCCTGACTTTCAAAAAGAGAGGTCATGATTTAATTGCCATGCTTAATTCCCGCCCACCACGGTTTATTGTAATTCGCCACAGCCGGTTATTTTTTGCCAGTACGCGCACAACATCAGACACGGTAGAAATGACCTGCCCGTTTATTTCTTTTAAAATGTCACCGGGGGCAAAACCAAAACTATCGGCATTGGATTTTCGGGAAATTTTTGTAATTATAACCCCCGCCACATTGTGCATAGGCAGACCCAGTTCATCAACCAGCGCGGGCGACAGGTTTGCCGCCACCGCACCGGCCACCGGGTTGGGGCCTTTTAACAAGGTTTCGTTACGTGGCGGGTTTTCCGGTGGCAATTCCAGTTTCAAGTTAACCGATACTTTGCGACCTTTGCGCCAAACCCCAACTTCAACCGTGCCACCGGGCGAAAGTGTCGCAATGCGAAAACGCAAATCTTGCGGGGTTTGTATTTCATGGCCACTGATGGTCATTATTATGTCACCGCGTTTAATTCCGGCACGTTCTGCCGGGCTTGCGGAAAAGATATTTGTTATCATTACCCCTTGCGGGTTGGGCAGGCCAACGGTTTTGGCGATTTCGGCGCTGACACCTTGGCCCGATGCGCCAAACCACGGGCGCACCGCACGCCCACCTGATTGGATTGATTTAACAACCGTGCTGACCATGTTTGATGGAATGGCAAAGCCTATGCCCATCGACCCGCCCGATTTTGAAAATATCGCGGTATTGATGCCGACCAATTTTCCATCCATACCCAAAAGCGCACCACCGGAATTGCCGGGGTTAATCGCCGCATCGGTTTGAATAAACGAGCCAAGATCCGAAACCCCCACTTGGGTACGCGCCAGGGCGGAAACTATACCACTAGTAACCGTTTGCCCAACCCCAAACGGGTTGCCGATAGCCAAAACCAAATCACCGACTTCCAGATTGTCGGAGTTATTTAGTTCAATAAATGAAAAATCCCTACCATCGCCGTCAATTTTCAATACCGCGATGTCGGTTCTATCATCGCTGCCAACTATTTTTGCTTCAAATTCACGCCGATCCGAAAGCACAACTTTTATTTCTTCGGCGCCTTCGATTACGTGGTGGTTGGTAACGACGGTTCCGTCTTTTGATATAATCACGCCCGAGCCTAATGAGTTTTGCACTTTTTTCTGTTGCCCCGGTAGCGTGCGGTTTAATTGCCCGCCAAAAAACTGCTGAAAAAACGGATCATTAAACAGTGGGGCAAAGCGCCTGACGTTGACTGTCTTGGTGGTATAAATGTTTACCACTGCGGGTGCGGCTTCGCGCACCAATGGGGCGTAAGAAAACTGCACCTGCGCACGATTGGCTGGGACTGCTTTTTCCTGTGCGTCGCCAGCGCCCGGTACGGCTAAAAAAGTAAATAGCGCAACCACAATAATTGATATGTTGAATTTTTTACCCAAAAACATCTTCGCTAAATCTCTTTTGAATTTTCTCTACCTGTTGGCGCTGTCCAATTAATGCGTTTACGCATTCAGCATCAAATATGTCGGGGCTTTTTTCTTTGATAAACGCAAAGGCATCATCGTTTGTCCACGCTTTCTTATATGGCCTTACGCTGGTTAAGGCATCAAACACATCAGACACGGAAACTATGCGTGCCTCTATTGGTATATTCTTCCCGCTAAGACCTTGGGGATAGCCGCTGCCATCCATGGCTTCATGGTGATATAAAACAATATTCTTTAGCATATCTATCTTTGGCATGGTCTCCATACTAAATCCGTTGATTAACTTCTCCACTATCTCGGCGCCCTTAAAAACATGGGTCTGCATTGTGGTGCGCTCTTCTTCGCTTAGCGCTCCCTGTTTGAGCAAGATGTTATCTGGTATGGCAATTTTTCCAATG
>JAOULV010000112.1 GCA_029881835.1 Rhodospirillaceae bacterium | reverse complement strand
AATTTCAGTTGGTGCCATAAGCGCACCTTGGCCCCCATCTTCAACCGCCGAAAGCATGGCCAGCAATGCAACCACGGTTTTTCCGCTGCCGACATCGCCTTGCAGTAAGCGAAGCATGCGAACGTCACTTGTCATGTCGGCATCGATTTCTTTTAATGCGGTGGTTTGCGCTGATGTCAGCTCAAACGAAAGTGCATCAATGACTTTTTTTCTTAAAATTCCATTTGCGTTTATTGGTCTGCCTTTGGCCCGGCGCATTCCACGGCGAACCAAGCCCAATGCCAACTGGTTTGCCAGCAATTCATCATAGACCAATCGTTGCCTTGGGGTTGAAGATGGATTTAAATCATTTTCATTTTCCGGGCTGTGCGCGGATTGAATTGCCGCATGCCAATTTGGCCATTTCATTTTGTTTATGAATTCGCCATCCAGCCATTCAGGCAGGTCGGATGATTGTTCCAATGCACCTTTTATTGCCTTGCCCATTATTTTTTGTGATAGGCCGGCAGAAAGCGGATAAATGGCCTCAATCCCAAGAATGGATTGAATTTCATCAGCCTTGACCATGTAATCGGGGTGGGTCATTTGAATTTCGCCCTGATAATGTTCAACCGTTCCGCTTATTATTCGGGGTTCGCCCTCGGGCATGGTTTTTTCCAAATAATCCGTGTGGGCATGAAAAAAAACCAAAGTTATTTCCCCGCTTTCATCAAAACATTTTATTCGGTAGGGAAGGCGCTTGTTTCTGGGCGGGGCGTGTTTCCCAACCGTTACGCGCAAGGTGGCAATTCGCCCGGGCTCGGCCTTTGCCACGGTTGGTTGATATCGCCTGTCAATAATGCCCGCCGGCAAGTGCCACAAAAGATCAACGATTTCATCGCCGGCAGCTTTTTTTATTGCACCCGCTATGCGCGGGCCGATACCTTTTAGCGTGGTTACCGGCTTGAATAGTGGATATAAAATTTCTGGGCGCATTTGATCCAATATCGCTATAAGTGGCGGAAATCAGGTATTTTGGGTTACTAGGTAGAATTTATACCCTATAACCCATGACAGCCAACAATCTTAAAGAAACAAGGGTCTATTAATCGATAAATGCCAAAAAAATCACAAGAAAACCCGCCGGAACAAATGAGCCCAAGAAAAAAACGTATCCTTTATCAGTGCAATCATTGTGGGATGAAGGAAAATGACGTTCTTTTGGGTGGGTTTGTGACCGCCATGGTTGAGAGTCTGTCCGATGATGAGCTGGGCCAGCTAGAGGCATTGATAACCGTTCCCGATAACGACTTATTCAACTGGATATTGGGCAAGGCGCGGCCTGAAAAAGAGTTCGACACAGATATCTTAAGGCGCATACAAGACTTTAATAAAAAACGCTAATCCGTTGAACGATAGTGAATAAATATAATGGGTAATAAAAAGATTATTTACGGCGCCCCTAGCGGTGTAGACGCCATCGAAATAGCCAAGATGGCGCGCGCTGGCAGTGACATAATATTCGTTGCCCGTGACGATGTGGCCATGACCACAATGAACGAGGAACTTTCGTTTTTTGCCCCTGAAATAGAAACCATTTTATTTGTACCGTGGGACTGCCTACCTTATGACCGGGTTTCCCCCGCGCCAAGAATTGCCAGCGAACGCATTGAGGCAATATCAAAAATAGCATCAATGGCCGGAAAAAATAATGGCTCTAAGCTGGGCACAATTGTTCTAAGCACGGTTTCGAGCGTAATTCAGCGCATTCCGCCCAAAGATGTGTTTGGCGCAGCAATAATGAAAATAGCCAAAGGGGGCGAGCTCGACCCCGAGCAGCTTTCATCGTTTTTGATAAAAAACGGATACCGTAGCGCGCACACCGTGGTCGAGCCCGGCGAATTTGCACGCCGGGGCGGGTTGGTTGATATATTTCCCGCAGGTGGCGAAAACCCGGTCCGACTTGATTTTTTTGGTGACGAGGTTGAAGAAATACGCACGTTTGATGCTATCAGTCAGCGAACAATCGGCAACATGGACAATTTGTTTTTAAAGCCGGTGAGCGAAGTTCCATTGGATGAAATGTCCATAAGCCGCTTCAGAATAAAATATCGCGAACTTTTTGGCGCGGTTGGTAAAAACGATACTCTTTACGAGGCAATATCCAGCGCCCAGCGTTATGGCGGTGTTGAACACTGGCTTTCGCTATTTTATGAAAAAATGGAAACGGTATTTGATTACATTCCCGGCGCAATCGTCGCCCTTGATCATCAGGCACTAGAAGCCGCGACATCCAGATTTGAATTAATAAATGAATATTATTCGGCCCGAAAGGCCATGAATACTAAGTCTGGCAAAAAAAGTGCAATAACCAACGAACAGCCACCGTATAATCCGGTTCCGCCAAATAGTATATATCTTTCCCCGGATGAACTTGAAAAGCTTCTGGTTAAAAAGCCCGTGGTCGAATTTAGCCCGTTTGCCCAACCGGAAAAAACACCAGAAAAAACAGATGGTGTAGCCCACGCAAATGCTAGCGGTATTGCAGGCCGTGATTTTTCTGACGCAAGGCTAAATCCCAAAACAAATATATTTGATGTTTTGGGTTCGCATATAAATGAACTGCAAGCAAAGGGCTTAAGGGTAGTAATCGGTGCCTACACCCAAGGTTCGGGTGAGCGTTTGCAGCATTTAATGGCTGAGCATTCAATGCCCACCCAGTGGGTATCATCCATGCAAGAAGTTGATGGTTTACCATTAAAAACAGTTTCCGTTTGCGCGCTTGGTCTGGAAAAAGGATTTGTGCTGGCGCCAGGCAATATTGCCCTAATAAGCGAGCCTGACATTTTGGGTGAACGTCTCAGCCGCCCGGGCAAGCGAAAAATAAGCGCCGAAAACTTTATCGCCGATGTTTCCACGTTGGGCGAGGGTGATTTGGTGGTTCACGCCGAACACGGGATTGCACGCTTTGACGGGCTTAGCACCATTGAAGTAGGGGGCGCATCACACGATTGTTTGCGTCTTATTTACGCCGGTAACGATAAGCTTTTCTTGCCTGTTGAAAACATAGACGCCATTACCCGCTTTGGTTCAGAAGACGCGGGCGCAAACCTAGATAGGTTAGGCGGCGCATCGTGGCAGGCGCGCAAGGCGGGCATGAAAAAACGTCTGCGCGATATGGCCGAAGTTTTGATAAAAATTGCCGCCAGTCGGGAACTAAGAACGGCGGATATCATGGATGTCGACGATAGTGCATTCGATGAATTTCAATCACGTTTCCCGTTTAACGAAACCGAAGATCAGGCCCGCGCCATAAGCGATGTTGTTTCCGACCTTGCCTCAGGCCGCCCGACCGACAGGTTAGTCTGTGGTGACGTTGGCTTCGGTAAAACCGAGGTCGCCTTGCGTGCGGCCTTTGTTGCGGCGATGAACGGACGCCAAGTTGCACTGGTGGTGCCGACAACCCTTTTGGCCAGACAGCATTTTCACCAGTTTGAAGAACGTTTCAAAGGGTTTCCCGTGCGGGTTGCCCAGCTTTCGCGAATGGTTAGCGCCAAACAAGCGAAAGAAACAAAAGTGGGCCTTAAAGACGGCACCGTTGATATTGTGGTCGGAACCCATGCATTGCTGGCAAACGATATTGAAATACCAAACCTTGGGCTTTTGATAATAGATGAAGAGCAGCATTTCGGCGTAAAACACAAAGAACGCTTAAAGTCGATTAAAGAAAACGTCCACGTTTTAACCTTATCGGCAACCCCCATACCCAGAACCCTGCAATTGGCGCTTAGTGGCGTCAGACAGATGAGCTTAATCGCAACCCCACCGGTTGACCGCCTTGCGGTTAGGACATTCATTACCCCGTTTGACCCGGTGGTGGTTCGTGAAGCAATAATGCGTGAACGTTTTCGTGGCGGGCAAACTTTTTACGTTTGCCCGCGTATCTCTGACCAGGGGCACCTGCTTAAGACCTTAAAAGAACTGGTGCCGGAAGTGCAGGTCGCGACCGTCAATGGGCAGATGAGCCCCGGCGACATGGAAGATGTTATCGGCGCTTTTTATGACGGCAAATTTGATGTTTTGTTGGCCACCAATATTATTGAATCGGGCCTAGATTTACCGCAGGTAAACACCATTATTATTCACCGCGCAGATATGTTTGGCCTTGCCCAGCTTTACCAGTTGCGCGGCAGGGTGGGGCGTTCAAAAACTCGCGCCTATGCGTACCTTACGCTACCGGATGGAAAAATATTAACTACCGCTGCGCAAAAACGCCTAAGCGTAATGCAGTCGCTCGATAGCCTTGGTGCCGGTTTTCAGCTTGCCAGCCATGATTTGGATATTCGCGGTGCCGGCAATTTGTTGGGCGAAGAACAATCAGGCCACATTCGCGAAGTGGGGATTGAGCTTTACCAACAAATGCTAGAAGAAGCCGTGGCCGAAGCCCGTGGCGGTGGGCCGGTGGGCGAAGAAAGCTATTCACCGCAGGTCAGCATCGGGATATCGGTAATGATACCGGAAAGCTACGTATCTGATTTACATTTGCGTATGGATTTATATCGCCGTATGGCAACACTGGCGGATGATAAAGAAAGTGAAACATTTGCCGCAGAAATGATTGATCGCTTTGGCACATTGCCGATAGAGGTTGAAAACCTGTTAAAAGTTATTTCCATTAAAAGAAATTGTCTTAAAGCAAATATTGAAAAAATTGATGCCGGGCCAAAAGGTGCGGTTATTTCGTTCAGGAATAATTCGTTTCCCAATCCCGAAGGGCTGGTTGGTTTTATTTCCGATCAGATAGGAACGGTAAAGTTAAAACCGGATCATACCTTGGTATTAAAACGTGCATGGGATGGCGGGGATGAAAGATTAAGGGGCGTATCGCGCCTAGTGACAGATTTGGCAAATATTGCCACAGCGTCTGAAACAAAAATTAATTAACCGGTCTGGCTTAGTTTTATATTTGCACTATCAAGAATTTTTACCATTACCGCCGGAGGTTGCGCCCCTTGAATTGCGAACTGACCGTCAATTATATAACAAGGTACGCCATTTATCCCTAGCCTGTGGGCCTTGGCGTTTTCTTCCATTACCCAATCGCTTTCAATTCCACCATCAAGGGCTTTTTCGACATCATTTTTTTTAAAACCAGCCTTTATTCCGATGTCCAACAAAACTTTATACTCACCAATATCCAGACCTTGATTAAAAAAAGCCTGAAATAATAATTCAACAATCTTGTCTGCTGCATTGGCGCTGTTATCTGCGGTTGCGGCAAAATGAACCAAGCGGTGTGCATCAACCGTTGATGGGGTATGCGCAATGTTGGAAAATTGAAAATCAATTTCCTCTGATTGGCCAAATTCTTCCAACGCACCAAGCAG
>JAOULV010000111.1 GCA_029881835.1 Rhodospirillaceae bacterium | reverse complement strand
CATAACATCGATATGGATCCAATCGGCACCAGCTTCGTCAACCGCCTTAACCTCTTCGCCAAGGCGGGCGAAATCGGCAGACAGGATGCTGGGGGCTATTTTAACGTTCGCTGACATGTTGCTCTCCCTAGATTTTAACAACATCACCAAATTCGGTATGTAACTTGGTTATATTTCATTTCTTTGATATATGCACCCAATTAAGGCCAAATAATAATGGAATAAAGAGACCCCTGCCCCCAATTGAAGGCAGGGGTCAAACGGACCTTTCTGGAATTAGTGCGAGCGGACCTCCCCAGGTTTACTCGTCATCCAGAACGGTCCATATGGATAATGCCTAGAATATATATTTTTGATAGGTATAAACATATTTATTTATAGTGATAGTGCCGATAAGATAAGCTTATGGTTTGAATCGGGGCTAAAGCAAAAATTGGTGAAAAATTAATTAAATCTATATATTAAAAATGAATGCTATCTATTTGTAATATATAAAAATAATTTAAATTTCATCATCCACTTCTCCGGTTCCACCCTCTTCGTCTTGGGCAATGTCAAGCTCAGGGTTCCACCCTTCTGCTTTGGCTTTTTCTATGGCCGCGCTTTGAATTCGGTCAAACTTTTCGCGCATATCGGGGGGAAGATTCGATACAAGAAATCCGTATTCTCCCCACTTGTTATTAACCTTATCCCAAAGGTGTTGAATTCCCTCGGCGGTCCATCCTTTGCAAGTTTCACTTTCGGGCAATATTCCAAGAATCCATGCATCACGGATAATCTTTCCGCTGTCTGTCATTCCGCCAAAAACATCATTATCAATTCCAACGTATTTTCTTATTTCTTTTTCAACCATTGCAATCTCATTTTCATTTAAATTATTTGTTACAAAATTGTGTTATTGATCATTTTCAATCATTTGTTCCAGCAACTCTTTGGTTTTCACAAGAACCTTTGCACGCAAAGCCGAAGCCGCAAAGTGATAATAATTAAGTTTACATTTAATAGGCAAATGCAGGGAATCTCTTCCCTTTTCTTCTATATCTACCCAGGCCAAAACCGGGCAATCATTGTTGTTTGAATCAACGCAAACCCAATACTTGTCAGAAACAATCATTTCCATTTGTTTTAGGCCAAGATCGCTCAACCTGACATATGATCCCAGTTTTTTTCTTGCCCTGCACCATGCGTTAAAAACATCGGCATCTATGGAATCGTCCCGCTCCGCCATGATGGGCATTTCGGCTAGGCGGGCATCCATATCGATTTCCATATATTAATTACCGCTTTGAAAAATTAACTTGTAAGGGCGGCAAATACCGCCGGCAGTCTTTCTGGTAGCTTTTCAACATCATCAATAATTGAATATCTATTTTCACCGAATATCCTCGCCACATATTGGTCAGCTTGTGGATCAAGGGTCAGGCAATAGGTATGAACGCCCTGCATGGCCAAATCTTCAACCGCTTTTTTTGCATCGTGACGCAGATATTGCGGATCGCGCTCGTCAATATCGGCTGGTTCGCCATCGGTTACAAGCAAAACAAGGCGTTTTTGCGCCGGCTGTTGCGTAAGATGATATCCGGCATGACGCAGCGCCGTGCCCATACGGGTCGAAAGACCACCCTTCATTCCGGCTAATCGCGACTTTGGCTCATCATCATAGGGCTGATCAAAATCTTTAAAGCGATAATACTGAACATCGTGTCTGCCGTCAGAAGCAAAGCCGTGAATGGCAAACGGATCACCGATTGAATCAATCGCCCAAGCCAGCAAACCGGCGGCCTCTCTGGTCAACGAAAGAATGGTTGAGCGGTTATCGGCCTCGCCATCTGCCGGTTCGGGGATGTCTTTATCTATTGGTTCGTTGGTTGATTCAGAAAGATCTAACAACAAAACAACCGCCAAATCCCTGATGTGCCTGGTTATTCGAATGTTTATTCTGGTGTCTGGCATCGAACCACGGCGAATGTCCGTCATTGCCCGCACTGCGGCGTTTAGATCAAGCTCCTCACCCTCTTCATAACCTCTTCTGCGCACAATCCCTTGGGGTTGAAGAGCATCAATCAAATGACGAATTCTAGAAGCGATGGGGCGGTGCTTTACTAGTATTTCATCCATTGTTTCGGGGTCGCCCTTGGGCTGGCGCTTTTCAATAACGGTCGACCAATCAGGGCGGTGCAATTGGATGTGATAGTCCCATTCGTCATAATGGTACGGTTCGGATATTGGCTCTTTGCCTTCTAGCTCATTGTACGATTGCTTGGCCTCGCCCGCATCTTCGTAGGGAAAAAACTCGGTTCCCATAACCCATATTTCCTGCGCGTCATCGCCGGCATTTTCTACATCGACTTCGTTGGCAAATTCCATAACGCTAACGTGTTTGCGCACTTGCCCTTGGGTGCTTGGAATGTAATCAACCCCCTGCTCGCGCCATAAGACTTCGTCAAAATCCCAGATATAACGATTATCATCCCGGTAAGGGATTGGAAATTCGCTAACCGAGCGCACGGAAGGTACGCCTTCGCGGGTAATTAAGTGATAAAAATCCATGCCGGCATTCCAGCTGGCCTGATTGTCGCTTGGATCGTTATTCAAAACATCTTTGAATGCGCGGGCTTGTTCATTAATTTCATCGTTGGGGTCTTGGTATTCATCATCAATTAGAGCACGAGCCATCCTTACCATCAAATCCATGGCCGGGTGCAATTTTACAACTTCGTCGCCGTCTTGTGGTTCATTGGTAAAGAATTTTTTCCACAACTTCCCAAGACCGGGAAAATCTTTTACGGCCAAATATTCTATGCGGGCATCTTCAAAAATATCCATGCATTTCATATGAAGCGGTGTAAGCATTTCTGCCGATATTGTCTGATCGGTATAAACAAGATGCGCGGCGGCGTGCGCGGCGGCGGCGCGATATGTTTCAATTCCGTTTATTCCGTGGTAATCGTCAAACGCATCGGGCAAATGCAAAAACCAGTTTTCAATAAACGGCTGTAAACCTTTTTTGGTTTCATAATCACCCGCAGTTGGCTTCATAAAAAATGCCCGGCCCCAAAGTGCGCGCAGGTAAAAATTTAATTTTCTTTGGTTTTCAACAAACAGTGTCCCGCGCCTTTCACGTTGCAGAACAGCTTTGGACGATTCACTTTTTAGGGCAAAATATGCCATCTGGCCGTCAAGGTCGCGCGCATGCGCTTGCGCCCCCCACATGGCCCAACGCCTGAGCCCACCAAGGGTAAGCTTGGTCAACAGTTCATCAAGATTTTCCATCATCGGCCTAATGCCGCGCGGGCATTTGCCGGCCAGCTGGTGGATAAGCTTCAGGTAATTGCGAAATACCTCGGCCTCGCCCATGCGCTGGGCTGCCAGCGGCAGGTTTTGCAACATCAAAATTAAAACCGTTCCCGAGGTGTGCGAGGCAAGGCTCATCAGGGCGTGGACCACATCGGTGATTACGTCCTCGCCTACTTCCTTGACCACGCCGGGCATTTCCTGAATGTAGGAAAGAATAAGATCCTCGCCACGGCCCAGCGAACACATGGCCTCGACCCCTTTGAGGTAGTGGTCCAGCCCTTGCGGCGACATGACCCTAGCTGCTTCGTTATAGGATGATTCAAGCACAGCAATGTGCGGATGCTCATCCGATAAGCAGCTAAGATATTCGTTGAAATCAACCCTGTTCATGGGTAAGCAGCCTTACCTAAAAGGAACTAGAAGTATGTTGCAACCGCGGCATCAAGTGTATCGCGCATATCGGGATCATCTGTCAGCGGGCGCACCAGCGCCATCTTGCAAGCATCAGACGGGTTAATGCCTTTATTGATAAGCTGGGCAGCATAAACCAAAAGCCTGGTTGAAATGCCTTCGTCAAGACCGTGGCCTTTAAGGTTGCGCGAACGTTGCGCGACCTGAACCAGTTTATCGGCAGTGGCCGCATCGGTGCCCGCTTCGTGGGCGATAATTTCAGCTTCAATACCTGATTCGGGATAATCAAAATCAAGCGCGGCAAAACGTTGCTTGGTTGATTGCTTCAGATCTTTCATCAAGCTTTGATAGCCCGGGTTGTATGAAATAACTATTTGGAAATCAGGATGTGCTTCGACCAGCTCTCCCTTTTTTTCCAAAGGCAATACCCGGCGATGATCGGTCAGGGGGTGAATAACAACGGTGGTGTCCTGACGGGCCTCGACCACTTCATCAAGATAACAAATAGCGCCGATGCGTGCCGCTACGGTCAATGGGCCGTCTTGCCACTTGGTTCCGTTGATATCTAGCAAGAAACGACCAACCAGATCAGATGCGGTCATGTCTTCGTTGCACGCCACCGTGATAAGGGGTTTTTTAAGTTTCCATGCCATGTGCTCAACAAAACGCGATTTTCCGCAACCAGTTGGCCCTTTTAGCATCACCGGCATTCTGGCGTCATAGGCCGCCTGATACATATCAATCTCATCGGCGACATTGCGGTAATATGGTTCTTTGTTGATTATATATTGTTCTGCGATTTGTGCGGTTTCGCTTGAGTCAGGCATTGCGCTGTCCTCCCGGTTGGGCGAAAAAACGAAAAGAAAATATTAAATTCTTGGTTATTGGTGGAAACTGCGGCCGGGCCAAAACCCGGCCGCTTTTTCCTGTCACGTAAGGGTTAAAGCCTTACATTTTACCGCGATAGATAACCATCGAGGCGCCCTGTGACTGGGCATAGTTGTCGTAGCCAATCAGGCGAACGTGGTTGCCTGGGTGTGCCTTGTGGCACGCTTCGGCTTCGCCAAGAATGCGATCTACATCGGTTTCGCCGAACATCGGCAATTTCCACATGTACCAGTAGTAGCTAAAAGCGTTTTCTGGTTCACAGTGTTCAATGGCCGGGTTCCAGCCTTTGGATACGATGTACTCAATTTGCTTGCGCATTTGAGCCGCATCCATTTCTGGAAGATACGAGAAAGTTTCAAACTTCCGGCTTTTCGGATTGGAAAGGCTGGAAGCGTAGTCTTGTACGTCACTCATTTTATTAAGTCCTTCTAGTTAAATTCGAATTATTTAGCTAAAGCTCGATGTCAGGCACTTATTTGTGCGAAACGTCAAGCTTATCAACTGTGTCAAATTCGAATTTGATTTCTTTCCAGGTTTCCATAGCAGCCTTAAGTTCAGGGCTGGAATTAGCGGCTTTGGTAAGAACGTCCTTGCCTTCTTTTTCCAACTCACGACCTTCGTTGCGCGCCTGAACACAAGCTTCAAGTGCAACACGGTTAGCCGCAGCACCTGCTGCGTTACCCCAAGGATGGCCAAGAGTACCACCACCGAATTGCAGAACGCTGTCATCACCAAAGATGCTAACCAGCGCAGGCATGTGCCAAACGTGGATACCGCCCGATGCAACCGGCAAAACTCCAGGCATGGA
>JAOULV010000110.1 GCA_029881835.1 Rhodospirillaceae bacterium | reverse complement strand
GGTTTATCTCAACCCCCTGTCCACGCAAATTTTCAATTTCATTTAGCAAATGCCACGGGTCAAGAACCACACCGTTGCCAATAACCGAAAGCTTGCCCTTGCGCACAATACCGCTTGGCAGGATGTGTAACTTAAACACCGTGCCATCAATAACAAGCGTATGCCCAGCGTTGTGACCACCTTGAAAGCGCACCACCACATCGGCGCGCTCTGACAGCCAGTCAACAATTTTTCCCTTACCTTCGTCGCCCCATTGCGAGCCGACCACTACCACATTGGCCATTTTTAAATATATTCCCTGTTAAAGTTTTTGTTGTCGATTGTTACTTTTTAATTTTTGTTACTTTGGATTTGGCAAAAATATGGCTACAGCCGAGCCTTTTTGCCTCTGCTTCCGGTTTTGCTTTATCATCCAACTGTTGAATTGTGATCCACCCTTCGGACCGTAACTTAACCGCCTCATCATGCCCGGTTTGTGGCGGCAATAAAATAATGTCTTTGTTTTTACCGGCCGGCAGGGCGCGTAAAATGGTATCCATGAAAAGGGTCAGGCCTGTTGCCTGTTCAACCACCTTGCCAAAATCCGTCTGGTAACGACCACCCCGACCAAGCTCGCCACGCGAACTTTTGGAAAAAAAAGCGAACGTTATACCAGTGTGGTATTCGAACCCACGGTTTTCAACCAGATCAATGGTCAATGAAGCGTTTGGTCTTTTTGATAAAATTCCGTCAACCACTTGGGAAAGGCCATCAATCATTGTTTTGGCATCCTTAGGCAGATTAAGCGATTTAAGTTTTTTCATGGCCTTTGTTGCAGGGCCAACCGCTTCTAATAATCCACCTATGGCCGATGCCTGCTTTTTACCGATCAATTTTTCCATAGACATGATTTCGGCTGTGTCTTTGTGATCGAGCGCTAAGCGAAAGGCGGCCTCAGCGCTGGCATCAAGCTTGGTATCTTTTATTATGGTGCTAACAAGGGTTGGCAGGCCAAGATCAATGGAAATATCATCAATTCCCACAGCCTCAATGGCATCAAGGGCCATTAATGCAACCTCAACGTCTGCTTTCAATGTATCGGCGCCAATAATTTCAGCCCCAACTTGGGCGAATTGGCGTTCGGAACGTATTTGCGAACCCCTGACCCTGACGATTTCACCGCTATATGCAAGGCGAAGAGGGCGGGGCGAACGTGACATGCGCGACCCGGCTATGCGTGCCACCTGTGGCGTCTGGTCGGGGCGCAAAGCCATCATGCGCCGTGATGCAGGATCTTGCAGGCGAAACGCTTCTTCGTTTAATGCTTGGCCTATGCCGCCTAGCAGGTTTTCTTCAAACTCCATCAGTGGCGGTTTAACCCGTTGGTAGCCCCAACCGATAAATACGCTCATTAACGACTGGATGGCATCGGCTTCCATCTGGGCTTCGGGGGGAAGTCCATCTTGCATTCCAGCCGGAAGCAATGCCTTATCAAGGGAATCATTCATGGTAATCGTAGCCGCTAAAAAACCCAAAAGATTGAAGTGAAGCTCAAATAAAAATGACCTTTAATATGCCCGCCGGCCTACTTAAAGTTTGCCAAAAAGCGGGCCAATAGGTTAGTAGCGAAAATAATGCCACCCCGCAAGCGCACGTACAGGGGATAACGTGGCCCATTGGCCAATTTCAGGCCATTAAAGGGGTATTTTACCATATTCTAGGCCAGGTTGATTGGGCATAACAGCAAGAAAATGGGTCTTAATCCTCATAAATAACTTCATATGGTATGGCTAACGCGTTGTTAACCATCAATAGGTTCTAATGATCCTGAGGGCACGGATATCAAGCCCCAAAAGGAGATTAAGCCATGAGCGAGCTATCAGATTTGATGTGGGGCGGCGCAGGGGTTCAGCGTTCAGCAATATCCGGATATGGGCTTTTTGCCATCGGCATCTTTGTTGGCCTGGTTTCTGGATTCGCAGGAATTCTGCTTAGCGCCTAATGAGCGCCATTAATGCTAATGCGCTTTTTTGCGTTTTTAGTTTTTGTTATTTCCGTGAAAATTAGTTTCCGTAAATTTGGCAACCATCTCAATGGTTAGGTCGTTGCGCATTATTTTTAGCGGCAACCATGTTCCGGGAAGAACGCCATTTATGGTTTTAATTAGGTCTGCTGGGGTGGATATCTTTTTTCCTGCCGCTTCAATTATTATGTCGCCTTTTAAAATTCCGCTATTTGCGGCGATACTTTTTTCAACCACATCTTTGACCGCAACCCCGCCAACGCCTTGTTCAATAAAAACGCCCAGCTTGGGCCCTGTTGGATGCTTAAATTCGTTAAATGCCGTGGTGCCAAAAATTGCATCGGCAACAACGCTTTTGTCTTGTTTTGTTTGATCGCAATTTTCTTTATCATCCCACGGAACAAAACTAGCCACATCATAAATCCCTAGCGATTTAAGCTGGTGCAACACACCAAAACCATAATCAACATGGCCGCGCCCGATTATATTTATAATCACCGGTTTTTTTCCGGCGGTTTGTTCTGATTTTAATTTTTTTTCAATTGCTTCGGCGAATGCTCTGTCCCATGTCAGCTGGGCAGCAACGAAATTATTAAATTTTGGGTTATCCTTGGTTGGTAGCGTTTGCCCGTTTTCATCTTTTCCGTTTTTGTGTTCTTTGAATACTTGTTCAAGTATCTTTAAATAACCGGATGTTGCAGGCGCGGGCTCGCCAATACCACCGCGTTGGGTTTTATTTAATCCAGCCCAGCCATTTTCAGAAACACTGTTTATAAGTTCGCGTTCAACATTTAGCGCAACCATCGGGATGCGGTTAATTCTGGCAAAATTAAATAACCCCATATAAAGGTTTTTATCAAAACGCCAAAATTCATCCCAACCCGATAGTTCAATAAATTCATTTTCGCCCAGTTCGCCACCGGCCCATTTATCCAGTACGCCTTGTTTGGAACGGGGGAAGGCTTCAAACCCTAAAATGATGTTGGGATTTGTTGCGTAAATCTGTGAAATGGTTTGCAACTGCCAGGCGTGATGGTCGGGGTTGGCATGATCTTCACCCAAAAGCACAACCTTACGCCTTGCGGCATCTTTAATGATGTTTTGGGTTGAAATGCGGCTGCCTGTATTCGGGTCAAGCCAGTGGCCTGTCTCAACGCATTTTTCTTCAAAACGCAAATCCACGTTGGTGTTTATCGGTGCGCATGCCCCCACAGCCAATAATAAGACCGTAATTAAAACCGATATTGTTTTGCCCTGAAATTTTATGTCATTCATAATTGTTATTATTGCACCATTGAGGCCAAGGCGCATAGCGCATACATTAAGTTACTAGTTGGCAAAATAACGCCTGAGGGGAAAATGCACAACAAAGGTACAGTTGCGGCAGGTGATAGCCATACCGCTAATGCCGCAGGCGAAATATTGCGTTCAGGCGGTAATGCATTCGATGCCGCCATTGGTGCGCTATTGGCCGCCACCCAGGCAGAACCAGTGCTGGCTTCGCTTGGCGGGGGTGGGTTTTTGCTGGCCCGTCAAGCAGGCGGCAAAACAAAGATTTTTGATTTTTTTGCCCACACCCCGCAAGCCAAAAACAATGAAGCCGATCTTTACCCGGTCATCGCTGATTTTGGAACCGTGCAGCAGGAATTCCATATAGGTCAGGGTTCAATAGCGACACCGGGTGTGGTAAAGGGCATTTTTGCCGTTCATGAAAGTCTCGGCCATATGCCGTTGGCCGAAATTGCCGAACCGGCAATTCGTTTGGCCCGCGAAGGTCTAAAGGTTTCACCATTGCAGGCCTATATTTTTGATGTCGTGAGCCCAATTTATACATCCAGCCAAAGCACCATGCGCCTTTACGCCAGCCCCAAAGATAACAAGCGTTTGTTGGGCGAAGGAGAATTGGTAAAAAACCCCGACTTTGCAGATTTTCTTGATGTGTTGGTGCGTGAAGGTTCTGATCTTTTTTATAAGGGCGAGATCGCCAAAAATATTTCCCGTGATTGCATAGACCAGGGCGGTCATTTGCGGATGGGCGATTTTGAAAAATATTCGGTCTTTATGCGCGAACCGCTTTCAATTTCATATAACGGGGCAACAATTGTTACCAATCCACCGCCATCAACCGGGGGGATATTGATAGCTTTTGCCCTGAAGCTGTTGGAAAAAACCGCTTTGCAAAAATCTGGATTTGGTTCGCTTGCGCACATTGAAACTCTGGCCAGGGTCATGGGCCTTACCAATCAGGCGCGGGTTGAATGCGCCCTTGGACAAAATGAAAGCGCACCTGAAACATTGCTTGATGATGATTTTGTTGGCGCATATCGCAATCAGGTGTTGGGCAAGCCAAAATCCCATCGTGGCACCACCCATATTTCGGTGGTTGATGCCAAAGGCAATGCAGCCGCACTGACCGTATCAAATGGCGAGGGATCGGGTTATGTGGCACCCAGAACTGGCGTGGTTTTGAACAACATGTTAGGCGAGGAAGACATAAACCCAAATGGGTTCGGCAAATGGGACAATGACACCAGAATGTCATCAATGATGTCGCCTTCAATATTGCTCAGGCCCGATGGGGTTGAATACGTGCTTGGTTCTGGCGGGTCTAACCGTATTCGCACCGCTATCTTGCAGGTAATATTGGCCTTGCATGATTTTAAGATGAAACTACCCGAAGCCATAACCAGACCCAGAATACATTTCGAAAATAACCTGTTGAATGTTGAAGCGGGATATTCAGAGCAAACCGTCCAAGCGATGCGCGCTTCATACGAAAACTGCAAGGTCTGGGATGGGGTTAATCTTTTTTTCGGTGGTGTTCACGGGGTAATGTTTGACCCTAAGAAAAAATCTCTTGAAGGTGCCGGCGACCCTAGGCGCGGCGGTGTTAATATTACCGTTTGATTGTTTGATTTGGGGCATCAAGCCCCGCTCGCCCTTTATTCGTCTTTGGGCAGGCGGTGGCGGTATTCCAAATAGACCAATGTTTTATCCGCCATCGCCAGACAGTTTGCCAGCTTGGTGCACGGCACGCCGTCATCGCAGGCACTACGTTCGGCAATTGAACCCATATGGTGGGCGGTGCAAAGAGAGCGCGCAAAAACCCCCCTGATTGACTGTCCCACTAGCGGGGCATCAAGATCGGGCAATGTTTCTATGGTTTCAGCCTGTTTGGGCGTTCCGAGCGTATTGGACGCGTCTTCGCGTATTTCCGGCTCTGCCCCGTTAAGCTTATGTTTCATTATTGCGGATACTCCATGCTCTATCGGGTTTTGGCATAAAAACAGCTAATAACCCGCCAAATAGGTGTTGGCCGACCCCTCCAGAGCATAAATTTTTTGGGTTCTTTTGCCCCTTACAAAAGAAAGTATTGTGGCTAAATATCAAAAATTGGTTAACT
>JAOULV010000109.1 GCA_029881835.1 Rhodospirillaceae bacterium | reverse complement strand
CATATATATGAACTCAATCCCCACCAACGAAGACCCCATAAGGCTGTTTGAGCAATGGCTGGCTGAGGCCGAAAAGAGCGAACCCAACGACCCCAGCGCCATGACCTTGGCAACAGTGGGGGCGGACGGCATGCCTGCGGCACGGATGGTGTTGTTAAAAGGCGTGGATGAGCGCGGTTTTGTATTTTACACCAACCTTGGGTCCGACAAGGCGGTCGATTTGCAGCTAAACCCGGTTGGTGCGCTGGTATTTCACTGGAAAAGCCTGCGCCGGCAGGTGCGCATAAACGGCGCGGTTGAAATGGTAAGCGATGTTGAGGCTGATGAATATTTTGCATCCCGTCCGCGCGATTCACGTATTGGGGCGTGGGCATCAAAACAATCACAACCCTTAGAAGGAATGTTTGAGCTGGAGGCAAGGGTGGCAAAATTTGCGCTCAAGTTTGCCGTTGGCGATATTCCCCGACCCGATTTTTGGTCGGGCTTTCGCATAATACCGCAAAGAATAGAATTTTGGGCCGACCGCCCGTTCCGCCTGCACGAACGTGTGGTGTTTGAAAAAAACAATAGTGGATGGGCAAGCAAGCGCATCTATCCATGAGAAATAATTAAATGCACAATCATACAGACCATCATAAAAATATGTCTGCTAGCCGCGAAGACAACAAAAGGTTGATGCGTTTGGCAACGTATGTTGCGGTTGCGGTTGCTGGTTCACTTGTGTCGATAAAATTTGTCGCATGGATAATGACAGATTCGATCAGCCTGCTTTCCACAATGATTGATTCACTTTTGGACGTTGCCGCATCAACGGTTAATCTTTTCGCCATACGCCATGCACTGCAACCAGCCGATGAAGAGCACCGCTTCGGTCACGGCAAGGCAGAGGCATTGGCGGGCCTTGCCCAGTCGGCATTCATTTCCGGTTCGGCGATGTTTTTGGTTATTGAAGCATTTGACCGCATATTTCATCCCCGCATTATTGAAAGCATTGCGATGGGGTACTGGGTTATGGCTATTTCCATTGTCGCGACACTGGGTCTGGTAATTTTTCAGCGCTACGTCGCTAAAAAAACCGGCTCATTGGCAATCGCTGCGGATTCAACCCATTATAAAATGGATATATTGGTAAATATCAGCGTCATATTGTCGTTATTTCTGGTAAGCAGATTTAATTGGGGAATAGCCGACCCGTTGTTTGCAATTGGTATTGCCGGTTACATTCTTCATGGTGCTTATGAAATAGGGATTGAGGCATACCACGTTTTAATGGATCGCGAATTGCCGGAAGAAGATCGGGCTAAAATTCGCGATATTGCCGTATCACACAAGGATGTTTTAGACATACACGATTTGCGCACCCGTTCATCGGGAAGCGATATGTTTATTCAGCTACACTTAGAAATGGATCCCAACATTACCCTTGTTCGCGCCCACGATATTGCCGAAGAGGTAATGCACATGATTGAAAAAGAATTTCCCCGCGCCGAGGTTCTTACCCACCAAGATCCCCATGGCGCAGATGAACAAGTAGCGTTTGAAAACTAACTTATAACTATAATAAACTGTTTTAAATTAACGGGTTACAGGTAGCGTCCGGCCCGGCTATGATGGTAGCCATGATAACCGAAGACCAGTCAGAAATTATTTCATTTCTTTCCACCACAGCAGCATTTTCTGATGGAAGTAAAAGCGTTGCCCGCAGGGAAACCCACATATCCGAGATTTTTATCGGTGAAAAACGCACCTTTAAATTAAAACGCGCGGTGAAGCTCCCTTATCTTGATTTTTCTACTGTTGATCTGCGCCATCGCTATTGCCTGGCTGAGGTATTTATTAACAAACGCACCGCACCCGGCATTTACATTGGCGCAAAACCTGTTACCCGCGAACAGAACGGCAATCTTGCGGTTGGTGGAAACGGGAAGGTTGTTGATTGGCTGGTTGAAATGAACAGTTTTGATGAAGCCATGCTGCTTAGTAATCTGGCCAGCGAAGGAAACATTGACCGTTTTTTGATGGAGCAACTGGCCGATAACATTGCTACCTTTCATGCTGGCGCCGAGGCCAGAACCGACGGTGGTGGGCGAACCGGAATTGCATTAATTATCGAAGGAAACGCAAAGGCCTTTGCCGAAAATGGCGGTGATATTTTAGATAAGAAAAAAATAAACCAGCTTATCGAAAAATCTATTTCGAAACTTGATGATATTTCATCGCTGCTTGAAAACAGGCGAGGTGGCGGTTGCGTCAGGTTTTGTCATGGCGATATGCATCTTGGTAATATTGTGTTGCTTGACGGCGTACCGACACTTTTTGATGCAATTGAATTTAATGAAAACCTTAATATTATTGATGTTCTTTACGACCTTGCTTTTTTGTTGATGGATTTGGAACATATCGCTAGGGGCGATTTGGCCAATATTGTCATGAATCGTTATATGGATATAACTGGTTCTTCTTGGGGTTTGGCCACACTTCCGCTTTTTTTATCGGTGCGCGCGACCATACGGTCCCATGTTGCGCTAACGCTTGCAGGCAGTACATCAGACGCTTTGGCGGTGGAGCCATTAAAGAAAAATGCCAAAGAATATTTGCAAATGGCGCTTGATTACCTTTCGCCCCCACCACCGCGATTGATCGCGGTTGGCGGGCTTTCAGGTAGCGGTAAATCGCGCGTCGCAAGATCTATTGCCCCACAGATAGGCTCCCGCCCGGGCGCCCGGGTTCTTAGAAGCGATGTTATAAGAAAGCGCATAGCAGGCGTGCATCCGCTCGATCGTCTGGATGAAAGCGGATACACCAGCAAAATGACCGAAAAAACATACAAAGCCGTGTATGATGAAGCCCGCGCAACACTTCTTGGCGGTCATTCGGTAATAGCCGATTGCGTATTTGCCGACCCCGCACAACGCGCGGCAATTGAAGCCGTTGCCAAAGATGTGGGTGTTCCATTTGTGGGTATGTGGCTAAAAGCAGACCCCGATATAATGCAAGCCCGGGTCACAAAAAGGGTCAACAACGCATCCGATGCGGATGCCAGCGTGGTGCGAGAGCAATTAAGCTACGATGTAGGCGAAATTGGCTGGGATGTTGTTGTTAGCTCTGGTTCGCGTGAACAAACCGATAGCAGATGCAGTGAAATATTAGGTTTGTAGGGTTTCTTCATATTCACCACTGGAAAGTGGGGTCGTTTTGCCCTAACTTCACGAACATGGAAAAAGATAAAAAAACAGTAATCATAACCGGCGCATCGCGCGGTATTGGTCACGCCACGGCAACATTATTTATGGAGCGGGGGTGGAACATAATAACTTGTTCGCGTGAAGACGTTCCAGATGAATGCAAGCGTGATCCAAATTGGACAACCCACATTCCAACCGACCTTTCCCAACCAGAAAGCATAAATAATTTTATTTCCAAAGCGGTTGCGGCATTAAACGGTGCGCCACTTCACGCACTGGTCAACAATGCCGGGCTTTCACCCAAAACCCCGTACAAAGAGCGCCTTGGCTGTCTTAACGGCGACATAGACGCATGGCATGAAGTATTTGAAATAAATTTCTTTGCCGCCCTCAGGCTTTCGCGCGGGTTTGCCAGCGAATTGCACAAAGGAAAGGGCGCGATTGTCAACATTACGTCGATTGCCGGACATTCAATCCATCCTTTTGCCGGTTCGGCATATTCAATTTCCAAGGCAGCGCTAAGTGCGCTTACCCGTGAAATGGCAAATGAATTTGCCGATCTTGATGTACGGGTAAATGCGGTTGCGCCGGGGGAAATTGAAACATCAATGATACAACCCGAATACGAAGCACTAATTCCGCGTATTCCGCTGGAACGAATGGGCAGTCCGCGTGATGTGGCGACAACGGTTTATTATCTTTGTTCGGAAGATTCGAATTATGTAACCGGAACCGAAATATGGGTGACCGGCGGCCAGCACATGTTTTGATGCCCTTCATTTTGCCGGGCTTACGATTCCACGAAAACCATCAAAACCCCTTATCCGCCCTTAATCCACAGGCAATGGGCGGTTATCCACATGCATTGGGCTAAGTTGTTCACAAATCACCTATTTTATGGTCAAAAAACCATAAAAATACACAATATATGGTGTTTGGTCGCTATTTACCGCTAATATATAGCAGGTATATTATCATCAATCGCAAGCACGCTTCCCGCCCTTTGGGGCCCCGGGCGGGTTTTTAAAAAAGGGGCGCCACCAACAATCGGTGGTCATACAGTCAGTGGTTAGGCAGGCATGGTAAAAAAAGAAACCGAAAGCGCGGATACAAACAATCAAACCGATGCCTCTTCCGGCATAGACGGATTAATTGACGCTGGCCTTGATGCACGAAGCGCCAATGGCTCGCCATCGTTGAGCACCGATTTCGATGATTGGAAAAAACCTTTTTTCCTGCGTTTTCGTGTGGCTAGTATTTTTGGTGCGGTTTTAACCACCGCGTGGGTTGGTGCGGCGGCATGGTATATTGGCAACCAGCTTGGTTGGGGGTTGTTGTTCGAACTTCTCCCTCATGAACTTGGCGGCATGGCGGCGGGCATTCTTACCCCGCCCGCGCTACTGTGGATGGTTATAGCATTTTATGAACGCGGCCATGCCCTGCGAAGCGAAACCGAACATTTGCGCTGGCAAATAAGGCAACTCACCTTTCCTTCGGACAGGGCGCAAACCCGCTTTCATGAAATAAGCAAATCCTTGGCACGCCAGGCGCGCGAACTAAGCAAGGCATCGGACGAAGCAATAACCAGAGCCGAAATAATCAACGATCAAATCCGCACCCGCGCACTTGAGCTTTCTCAAGTATCGGAAGATGCGGACCTGCGCTCGCAAGCGGTGGCCGAGGCGCTTTCGCGCCAAACCGAACAATTGCGCGTTGTCTCGGAAAAAGCCGAAAGCAGGGCGCGTGACGTTGGTGATATTTTGCACCGCCGGGCATACGAAGTTGCAACCACAACCGACCGAGCATCAACCAGAGCGGAAAAGCTTGGTGATATTCTTAAACTGCGCGCAGAAGAATTAAACGAAGTAGCCGAAGATACATCATCCAAGGCGCGCGATATCGCCGAAGAATTCCATCTGCGCACCCAAGAATTGGCTGATATATCAGAACAAACTGCCGCACGTAGCGAAGGTGTGGGCGAAGAGTTGTTAAAGCGCGTAAATGCAATAACCAGTGCCACCGAAGAATCTGCCTCGCGGATTGAAACCGCATCCGAGGCCCTAAGGGGTGCTAGCGTAGATATGTCGCACAGGTCAGATAGGCTTAATTCACAAACAGAAATGGTGCGCGAAACCTTGAAGCGCCAAGCGGACGAATTAGAACGCATAGCGCGTGAAACCGCAGGCACAACAGCAGAGGTTGAGGGTAATCTTGGTCGTCAGGCAAGCGCTCTCAACGAT
>JAOULV010000108.1 GCA_029881835.1 Rhodospirillaceae bacterium | reverse complement strand
AAGAGGGTGGGCGCAAGACATCGGTTCCAGCCGCCGGACATAAGGCAAAGGGCGCAGATGGCAAAGGTCCAGGTGGCATTGGCAAACCGCAACCGGAAATTTGAGGTTATAAAATCATAACAGGTTAAAAATACCCCGCCCTTGTTTGCTTAAACAGGCGGGGTATTGCTTTAGAGAGTTTTTTAAGCTGTGAACAAAACATTTGCCGGACTGTCGCTTGAACGACCTATAATTATGGGCATTGTAAATGTCACGCCCGATAGCTTTTCCGATGGCGGGGACGCATTTTCATTTGATGATGCGGTTGCGCGCGGCCTAAGGCTGGCAGCCCAAGGCGCCGATATAATTGATGTCGGCGGTGAATCAACCCGCCCCGGTGCCGAACCTGTTTCCATTGACGAAGAAATATCAAGAACCCAAGCGGTGGTCGCCCGCCTAACGGCAAGCAAGATTAAGGTTTCCATTGATACCCGTCACGGGGATGTGATGCGCGCGGCAATTGATGCGGGGGCTTGCATAGTTAATGATGTGACGGCACTGGAAGGTGACAAGCGCGCGCTTGAGGTTGTGGCAAAATCAGACGCATCAGTTGTTTTAATGCATATGCAGGGCGAGCCCGGAACAATGCAAAAAAACCCGGTCTATATGGACGCGGCAAAAGAAGTATTTGAATACCTAAAAAAGCGGGTCGAGGTCTGTGAAAAAGCAGGCATCGCACGCGAACGCATTGCGGTTGATCCCGGCATAGGATTTGGCAAAAATCTAGAACACAACCTGCAGATACTAAAAACCCTGAATATGTATCAATCTCTTGGGCTGGCGTTATTGTTGGGGGTATCGCGCAAAAGCTTTATCGGCACCATATCGGGCGAGGCCACGGCCAAAGACCGCTTGCCCGGGTCGTTGGCGGCGGGCATTTGGGGAATAAATAACGGGGTCAATATTCTAAGGGTTCACGATGTGGCTGAAACCGTGCAGGCGCTTAAGGTTTTTTCGGCAATAGAAAGCGCTTGAACGGGCGGGCGGGCGCTTTTATCTGTTTTATCTATGTAAAAAATAGAAACAATAATTTACACGCCATTAGGGTTAAATCGGTTAAAACAATACCATGACAAAAAAGCTTTTTGGTACAGACGGAATTCGCGGAACCGCAAACCAGCACCCGATGACGGCGCAAACCGCGCTATTGGTGGGCCAGGCGGCGGCGCTGCACTTTACCCGTGGCAATCATCGCCACCGGGTGGTGGTTGGTAAGGACACCCGAATTTCCGGCTACATGATTGAGCAGGCATTGGCCGCAGGCTTTGTTTCATGCGGCATGGACGTAATATTGGTGGGGCCGATGCCGACCCCCGCCATTGCCATGCTTACGCGTTCGCTCAGGGCTGATTTAGGCGTAATGATTTCCGCATCGCACAATCCATTTGAAGATAACGGGATAAAAATATTCGGCCCCGATGGTTACAAACTTTCAGACGAGGTCGAGGCCGAAATTGAAACCAGGGTTGCCGGCAATATGGTGCCCGATCTTGCTTCTGCCCGCGAACTGGGCCGGGCATACCGTTTGGATGATGCCATTGGGCGTTACACCGAATTTGTTAAACAGACATTCCCGCGGGGAAAAACCCTTGAGGGTTTAAAAATAGTTTTAGATTGCGCCAACGGTGCCGCATACAAGGTTGCACCAGAAGTTTTGTGGGAACTGGGTGCCGAGGTCATTACCATTGGGGTTGAGCCCGATGGCTTTAACATAAATAAAGATTGCGGCTCTACTTCCCCTGAAAAAATGTGCGCAGAAGTAATTAAAAATGGGGCAGACCTGGGCATTGCATTGGATGGCGATGCCGATAGGGTAATAATTTGCGACGAAAAAGGCGAACTGGTGGATGGCGACCAATTGATGGCATTGGTGGCAAAATCCATGAAGGAAAATGGAACCTTAAATAACGGAACCTTAATAGCAACCGTTATGTCCAACCTTGGTCTTGAAAATTACCTTGCCGGCATCGGAATTAAAATGCACCGCGCCCCCGTCGGCGACAGATACGTGGTCGAAGCCATGCGCGAAATGGGTTGCAATATCGGTGGCGAGCAATCCGGTCATATTGTGCTGGGTGATTATTCCACCACCGGTGATGGCTTGATCGCCGCATTACAAGTGTTGGCAGTTTTGGCCGGCAATGGAAAGGCAAGCAAAGCGTGTCGCCTGTTTGAACCGTTGCCGCAATTGTTAAAAAATGTACGCTTTAACGGAAAATCACCGCTTGAAAGCGATAAAATAAAAACGGCAATTTCCGCTGCCGAGAAAAAACTTGATGGTAACGGGCGCTTGCTTATACGCAAATCTGGAACCGAGCCGCTAATCCGTGTAATGGCCGAAAGTAGCGACCAAAAAATTGTTGAAGAAGTGGTCAATGGTCTTGTCGGCGATATCGAACTTATCGCAAATTAGTAAATAGTTTTCACGCAGGCACAAACGCGGAGAATAAATTGCCCCGGACAATAAAAGGACGCGTTCTTATTATCGCAGGGTCGGATTCCGGTGGTGGGGCCGGGGTGCAGGCGGATATAAAAACCGTGACGGCGCTTTCGGGGTTTGCCACAACCGCCATAACCGCCCTGACCGCGCAAAACACCCAAGGGGTGCACGGTATTTTTGAAGTTCCGGTTGATTTTATAATAAAGCAAATATCGGTTGTTCTTTCCGATATAGGCGCCGATTGCATTAAAATAGGCATGTTGCACCGGGCAGATATTATTACAGCGGTGGCGGAAACATTAAAGCAAATGGCAGGCGACATACCCATTGTGATCGATCCGGTGATGGTGGCCAAGGGCGGGCATTCATTATTAGAAGACGACGCCATGGGCGCGCTTAAAAATTCACTGTTGCCAATGGCGAGCGTGTTAACCCCGAACATTCCCGAAGCCGAAGCAATTTCAGGCATGACAATAAAAAACGTTGATGACATGGCTAGCGCGGGTGAAGCGATATTGGCGTTGGGACCAAATGCGGTGTTGGTAAAAGGTGGCCATCTGCCAAACAATAAGGATGAAAATTTAAGCGATGTTTTACTTAAATCAGGTAGTGAAGCAGAAATATTTTCCGGCCCCCGCATTAATACCACCAGCACCCATGGGACCGGATGCACCACCGCTTCTGCCATCGCAACCGGTCTGGCCCAAGGCATGGAATTATCAATGGCGGTCAAGCGCGCCCGGGCATATGTATTGGAAGCCATCAAAACCGCACCAAATATTGGCCACGGCCACGGCCCGCTTAATCACGCCCATACATGCGAAAAATTTGATTAGCTAGACAATTGATTCTGCGTAAACGTTGTTGCCATTACGCACAAGGTCGACTATTTCCCTTGCGCCACGTTCCACCAGTTCAAGATTGCGCGCCCCGCCAAGGCATATCCTTACTATATTTCGATTGCTGGTTCGCCCAACGCTAAACACGCTGGTCGGCACAACAAGAACATCCCTTTCTTTGGCCGCGAGTGTAAATTCTTCGTCACTCCACGTTTCGGGCAGATGCAGTAATGCCGTGAATGCGCCGGGATTGGTTTCAATTTTTAAGCCTTTGAAAATGTTTTCTGCAATTTTTTGTCTTGCAAGCATTTCGCCTCGCTGTAATTGGGCTATTTCTTTTGCCACACCAGTTTCAATCCATTGGGTAACTATTTCACCCATAAGCGGCGTTGCCATGCGGCAGGTATCGCGAATTACCGAACCCGCACGTCTCTCCATTCCTTGTGGCGCGACCAAGTACCCATAACGCAATCCAGGTGCAATGCACTTTGAAAATGAAGTTACGTAATAACCAAGATTTGGCGCAAACGAAGTTATTGGAAGGGGCCTTTTTTCCGGTATCGCACCAAAAATATCATCTTCAATAATTGGCACGCTGTATTCAATCGCTATTTTGGCAATTTCACGCCGTCGGCTTTCCGGCATTGTGCGCGATGTGGGGTTTTGCATGGTAGGAATTGTATAAAGCGCCTTTGGTGAACTGTTTCTGCAGGCGGCTTCAAACGATTTTGGGATAATGCCAAATTCATCCATTTCCAAACCAACAAGCTTTATCCCCATTTCTGACGCCAATGTTTTGATGCCATGATAGGTCATGCATTCGGTCAAAATGGTATCGCCCCTGACCGTAAGCGTCATTACGGCGGCCAAAACCGCATGCTGTGCACCATTGGTGACAATAACTTGCGAATGGTCAACCGCCATGCCGGATATTGATTTTATCCACGCCGCACCCGCCTGACGGTGGCAAGGGATGCCAGTGTCCGGGGTGTAATCTAAAAGTGAATTAAGTCCACGCGAAGAGCCAATATCCGAAAGGGCTTTGGCAAAATATTTTTCCACCAAACCGCTTATGGGAAGACTAAGGCTAAAATCGCAAACCCCGTCTTTCGCCAGAATTTCCTCGCTTTGGATGGACAGGCTAAAAGTTCTGTCGACAGTGAAATTGCTCGGCTCGTTCGGGTCGCGCACATATGTACCGCGCCCAACCTCGCCCGCCACCAGGCCACGGCGCTCGGCCTCGGAATAGGCACGGGTGACGGTTCCAACAGTCACCCCTAGGCGATAAGCAAGGTCGCGATGGGTTGGCAGGCGCTCGCCAGGGGCAAGGCTGCCCGCGCGAATATCAGAAAGAATTGAATCGGCAATAGCCTTGTATTTTGGTCCTGGGCGCCCAGAGATGTTTGGTGTCCATATATCCATTTTGCTTAACCCCGATTAAATTGTCATGGTATCAATAATTACATTGACCACTTTATTAGCAAACAATACCTTACATTGTATCAATATGAAAGGGGAAAATGTGATGAATAGTAGCAATTGTATCGATACAATCGAAAACGGCAAGTCTTTTCACGCCCCGACGCTGTCGTGGGGTTCGTGGCTGGATGACGGAAAATACTTAATAGAAAAAGAAGCCCGCAAAGCGCTTGTCGTTTTGCTAACATGGCAGCGGCGCAAGGCCATGCGCTACTTGATCATGGAAATGGAAGAAAGAATGCTCAAAGATATTGGCTACACCCGCGAAGATATTAAAAAAGAAGCGGCAAAACCATTCTGGAAGGAATGAAAATAATTTTCAGGAATAATATTTATGACCGATGAACTTTTTCGCACCGATGCTTACCTTAAATCATGCACCGGCGTTGTAACGGCGGCAGTTGATGGTGGTATTCAGCTTGACCGAACGGTTTTTTACCCAAGCGGCGGCGGTCAGCCCGGTGACAGCGGTATTTTGCGCACCCAAATGGGTAGCGAAATTGAAATAATAGATACCTTAAAAGACGAAGAAGGAAACATCATTCACGTTCTTGCCGAAGACGCAAAAACAATCCCCGATGTGGGTGACGAAGTAACGGTGGAGCTAAACTGGGATCGCCGCCACAAACACATGCG
>JAOULV010000107.1 GCA_029881835.1 Rhodospirillaceae bacterium | reverse complement strand
AATCGTCAATAAACAACAATAAAGGCCGCACCTATTTTAAGATGCGGCCTTAATTATTTAGTGCGACAGGGTGCGCACCAGATTATTTAATTTTGGCTTCCTTGAAAATAACGTGTTTGCGCACAACCGGGTCGTATTTGCGCATTTCCATTTTTTCGGTCTGGTTGCGCGGGTTTTTCTTGGTTACATAATAAAAACCAGTGTCCGCTGTGCTTAGCAGTTTTATCAAAATAGTTGCAGGTTTAGCCATAATTTACGTCCTGTAATAGCCTCAGGCCCTTTGTGGCCGAGGGTTGAAATCCGGTGTTTAGAGCGCCGAACCATACAGTCAGGGCAAAATCTGTCAAGACCTCAAATCCTTGCATATGGGCGCAATATGGGGATTTTTGCAAAAAACCTAAGGTAAAATGGCCGCCTGCGTGCACCGTGGCCGCAGATTTATCATTTATCGGCCATTCTGGCACTATCTGTAGGCAGGGTCATTTCTACGGCTTTGGCATACAGTTCAGGACTAGAGATAACATTTCTGGCCAAATTCTTTAGTGCGGGTATGTTCTCGTCTTTTGCCACGCCCCGGCATGATTTTCTTATGGCTGATCGCTTTTTATTGAAATCAAGGCCAATTTCACGCCATTCGCGAAGCAGGGCTTCATTTTTTGCCATTTTCTCAAGGGTCGGTACGGACATGTCATTGTTGGTGCATATATTGGGCAATATCCCCAACTGATGAATGGCATAACCAGAAGGCGTTACAAGGCGGGACCAAGTAAGGGTTATTTCCCCCGCGTTGGGTAACCTTAGTACCGTTTGTACCGATCCCTTGCCGAAAGTGGTTGTCCCGATAACCACGGCCCGGCCTTGATCTTGAAGCGCGCCAGCCAAAACTTCTGCCGCAGATGCGCTATCACCGTTTATTAAAATAACAAGCGGAAGACCTCTGGCCACATCAATGCCGCCAGCTTGGTATTTGTGAACGCTGTCATGGTGGCGTCCATTTGTTGAAACGATTGCACCCTTAGTTAAAAATAAATCCGCCACATTGACCGACTGCATCAACAGCCCGCCCGGGTTGTCGCGCAAATCCATAACGATACCGCGAATGTCGCCGGAATCAATTTTATCATTTAGCGCAATTATGCTGTCGCGCACTTCACCCGCGGTAAGCCTGTTAAAGCTATTGATGCGTATATTTAAAATACCGTTGCTTACATCGGACAGCACCGTTTTGGGAACAATATGGACGCGCGCTAGATTAAATATTATTGGCCCCGCATTATCATGCTCGCGCAAAATACCCACCTTTATTTTGCTGCCTATGGGCCCGCGCAACATGGATGCAAGTTTTCGCATTGTGTAACCGCTTACATTGTGGCCCGAAACCGAAATAATCCTGTCACCCGGCACGAAACCTGCTTTGTCTGCCGGCGTTCCCTTGGTTACGCTGGTTATGGGAAAACCTTTTTTTCCTAACCCAAGAATGGTTTGCTCTTCAGAAAAATGAACCCCAATCCCGCCAAACCCTTCGCGCCGCGCCCGGTTGTGGTCGGCTTCGGTTGGTCCGGCGTAACGCGAAAAAATATCAAGCCCGACAAGCATTCCATCAAACAATGATTCCAAAATTTTTTCTTTGCCGCTTTCGCCCAGCAGGGGGGAATGGTCTTTGGCAACATTTACAACATTGGAAACAAATTTGGCCCAAAGTCGCGGATCAGCATTATTGGGTAAAGTAAATTCATCAACCAAAACCGGTAGACCGCGTTCAAACGCGCTATGGTCGTATGGCGACATTTGTAAAATTACTCTTTTGGGCCCGCCGTCTTGCAGGCCCGCTAAATTGATATCTATGCTCGGGTCAATGGAACTTAGCCCTTCAAGTGCATTAATTGATAATTTTTGCGCTGTTACATCTTCAATATAACGTTCGGTTATACCAGCTATGCCTTCGCTTAAGGTGTGTATTTCCTCATAACCAAAATAACCAACCACATCTTCGTTGCCTGCGTGTTTGTGGGGGTTTGTGGCGTGGATGTTGGTGGGGGTAAAATGACCTGTGTTTGAATACCCGCCATTTGACGCGCCATTATTGGCGCACGCACCAAGCGCCAAACCCATAACCAACATTAAAAGCATGCGCTTTATTGCCAGTTTTGTAATGGCTGCTAAAAAATCAAAGTTTGAAACAACAGACAAAATACCCATAAATGGATAATTCCCCATTTTTTTTAATCAGTCACTAAATTGTAAGCAGATTGGGCCAAATCTCAAAAATTACTGGTTTTTTTGGCTTTATTTGGCGTTTTTTGCCCGGCGCCTAGATGCGCGGGATTTCCCCTTGGGCTTTTTGCCCTGATTTTTATTTGAAGGTTTTCCCTTAAGTGGTTTTTTATTTGCTGGTTTGGGGGATTTTTTAATCTCGCCTTCGTTCATTATTTCAAATGTGGTGCCACCGGTTATGGGGTCTGCCTCCATAAGCATGACTTCAACCTCTTCGCCAAGACGATAAGTTCTGCCATGGCGTTTACCCACCAGCATATGGCGGGTCTCGTCGTGTTCGTAATAATCGTCATTTAGTGTACGGATGGGGACCAAGCCATCGGCCCCGGTTTCATTTAATTCAACAAAAAGCCCAAACCGCGTAACCCCGCTAATGCGCCCCTTAAATAACGCACCAATGCGTTCCGACAGATAAAGTGCAGCAAACCTGTCAACCGCATCACGTTCGGCCCCGGACGCACGACGTTCGGTATCAGAAATGTGTTCACCCATTTCGACAAAATCTTTGTGGTCATCTTCCAGCGCACCTTCGCCCGCGCCCAACCCCTTAACCAATGCACGGTGAACCAGCAAATCGGAATAACGTCTGATGGGTGATGTAAAATGACAATAGCGTTTTAACGCTAAACCAAAATGACCAATATTATCTGGCGAATATTCGGCCTGTGATTGCGAACGTAAAACAACCTGATTAACAAGATGGCTGTTGGGGGTGTCTGCGGCGCGTTGTAAAATGACGTTAAAATGATTTGGTCTTATTACCTGACCAAGCGAAAAGGGAATGGAAATTGAATCTAAGAAATCTTTTAAGCTAACCAGTTTTTCCCGTGATGGTTCGCCGTGAATACGGTACATGCACGGCAGTTTCATTTTTTCTAGCGTTTCGGCGGCGGCCACATTGGCCAGCACCATAAATTCTTCAATCAGCTTGTGTGAATCAAACCGTGGCCTGACCGAAACGCCCGTTACCTTGCCATCGGTATCAACGTCAATTTTCTTTTCCGGCAGGTCAAGCTCCAACACGCCACGGGCTTCGCGCGCCTTTAGCAATGTTTCATAGGCGCCATAAAGCGGGGCAATTACGCCGTCCATCAATGGGCGGGTAAGTTTGTTGGGCCGCCCGTCACGGGCTTCTTGGATTTGTTCGTACGTGGTACGCGCGCGTGAACGCATCAACGCCCTGACAAAACGATGGCGGGTTAAGTTACCGCCAGCATCAATCCACATATGCGCAGCGATGCAGGGGCGGTCTTCGCCTTCAACTAACGAGCACCAGCCGTTGGAAAGTGCCTCTGGCAACATTGGCACCACCCGGTCAGGGAAATAAACCGAATTACCGCGTTTGTAAGCTTCAACGTCCAATGGGCTTTCGGGGCGCACATACCATGACACATCGGCGATGGCGACAATCAGATGCCAACCGCCTTTGTTTTCCGGGTCGGGTTCGGCAAAGACCGCATCATCAAAATCGCGCGCATCGGCACCATCAATTGTGATTAATGCCATGTCGCGCAAATCTTCGCGTTTACCCAATGGGGCGGCCTTGGCCCGCTCGGCTTCGTCCACCACACTTTCGGGGAAGCGGTTGGGGATGTCGTGTTCATAAATGGCAATCAGCGAAATTGATTTCGCCCCAGTGGCGCTTAATTTTTTTTGTATCTTTACCTTGGGCAGGCCAAGGTGTTTTCCCCCAACCGCTTCGGTTAAAACCAAATCACCGTCAAACAATTTAATTCCACTGTCATCGGCAACAAAAAATTCTGATTTATGGCGCCTGTTGGTTGAGCGTACCCGGCCTTGGCCTGCCGGACCTTCGCGGTATACGCCCAAGGTTTCGGTGGGTGCATGGGCAATGCGCCTTATGGTTCTGGCTTCGTAAACTATGCGCCCTTCGTGCATATCGGCTAGGCGTTCCAGTTTTGCCAAAACCCGTTCGCCATTTGCCAGCGCGCGCTGTCCGGCGCGCATTGGCGCCATGTATACAAGCGGTGGTGGCGCATCAAATTTCCACTCAACCGGTTTGGCCAATATTTCGCCGTCAATATCGGTGCCTGATACTTCAAGCACGCTTACGCTGGGCAATGTTCCGGGCTGGCCGTAACTTTTGCCGTGGGCGCGTTCAATCAGGCCGTCTTCGGCCATGATTTTAAGTTCTTTTTTAAGAAGTATTTTTTGTCCGGCATCAAGCTGAAATGCGCGCGCTAATTCACGCTTGCCGATCCGGCCCGGGGTTTCCTGAACATATTTCAGGATTTGCTCACGGGTGGGAAATGGTGATTTGGTTTTTTTTGCCAATTTTTTAAAACGCGTCAGTCGCTGGAATTTGTTGGGGCGGCATCATCGCCATCAGTTGTTTTGGCCTTTGCCGGCTTCTTTTTGCTTTTTGCTTTTTTCTTTGCGGCCTTTTTTTTGGTTTTTGCTTTTGCCTTGGCTTTTGGCTTTGGCAAAACAACCTTGGTGTCCTTGGCGGCGCGCGCTTCTAGCAATTCAATCGCGCGCTCAAGGGTCATGGTTTCGCCGTCTTCATCTTTGGGGATATTGATGCGAAGCTTTCCAAATGAAACAAACGGGCCCCAGCGTCCGGTTTTAACCGATATTGGTTTTTTGCTTCCGGGATACATTCCAAGTTGGCGCGGCGGCTTTTTACCACTGTCGGCAATTATGGTAACCGCCCGGTTGATACCAATTTCCAGCGGGTCATCTTCTTTCAAGCTGACAAACATTCCCGCCCATCTAACATAAGGGCCAAAACGCCCAATGCCGGCTTCAATCATTGTCCCGTCTTCGGGGTGCAGGCCAACATCGCGGGGCAACGCTAAAAGCCCCATGGCAAATTCCAAATCAACATCTTTCAGGTCTTGGCCTTTATCCAGCGATGCGCGTTTGGGTTTTTTCTTTGAACCTTCTTCTTGTTCACCCAATTGCACATAAGCCCCGTATGGCCCTTTGCGCATGGTAACGTCTAATCCGGTTTCCGGATCTTGGCCCAGTTCTATTGGTCCGGCGTCAAGTTCGGCCTCGATGCTTCCTTCTACCGCCCCACCGTCAGCCGCCAGCTGGCGGGTATAGGTGCATTCCGGGTAATCGGAACAGCCAATAAACGCACCAAAGCGGCCCAGTTTTAATGAAAGCTCGCCGGTTTTGCATTTGGGACATGAACGCGGGTCGGTGCCGTCATTTTTATTCGGGAAAAAGTGCGGGCCCAGAACTTCGTTGAGGTTATCTAAAACA
>JAOULV010000106.1 GCA_029881835.1 Rhodospirillaceae bacterium | reverse complement strand
ATTGGAAAATGCGGCGCAAGGCTGGATGCTGCACCGGTTGCCATTCCCATAATTCCAATAATCATAAACGCATCGAGCACATGAAGATGTGTCGTCATAAATGCAAAACCGGCATAGCCCCAAACCACACCGGCAAACATGGCGCCAATACCGTAATATTTCGCCCAGTTTTTATATTGCTCAATTCCTGCGTCGGATTTAGGGAATTGTAGCAAAACAACATAACGAATTGCGTTGATAACCAGATTTGCCCCCAGCCAATAAAAGGTGACTTGGGATGCTGTTTCCAACCAAACAACAAAGGCCACTAAAATTGAAATAACTGCGTTGGCCGCAAGTGTGGGTTTGGCGTTTTTATATAGTGCTTCAATGCAATCGCGCCTGACCTGCTGTTGCAGGTCATCGTTTGATAATTCGCTTGGTTTTGTGGTTTCTGGGTTGTTCATAGATATATAAAAATTTATGTATTTTGTTAATAAAATTAGCAACTTAGCCGTGATGAACTTGCATATAATAACGCCACTTTGCTTTGACAACCATCAAGTATAGTGTGAATGCATTTAGTAGTGGCTGGTTTATTTGGGGGATTTATGGGATCGCTAACAATAACGCCGATTTATGCGGCAATATTTGCGCTAATTCTGGTGGGGCTTTCATCGTACGTCATTAAAATGCGCTACAAGCACCGCGTATCACTGGGTGACGGCGGAAATAAAGAGTTGCTAAAGGCCATCCGCGCGCATGGCAATTTTATCGAATATGTGCCCATGTCGCTGATATTGTTGGCAATGCTGGAATTGAGGGGCGAAAGTGGGGCCGTATTACACGCCTTTGGTGGAGCCTTGCTGGTGGGGCGGATAATGCATGCGCCCGGCCTTAATTTTAAGGGCACCACCAAATTGCGCCAAATTGGCATGGTGCTTACATTTGCGGTGCTTATTGGCTTGGCGCTTAGAACCATTTCTCTGGCATTTTAATTTAGCCCAAAATTTACCCTTTCCACTGGAAGCATCCGGGTCTTTGGGTTAAGTTCCGGGCCTCAAAAGCCACATACTCGGATTCGCCTTAAAATGCATGAACGCATACTCATTATTGATTTCGGCTCCCAAGTTACCCAGCTTATTGCGCGCCGGGTCAGGGAATCTGGTATTTATTCGGAAATCCAGCCTTTCAATAGCGTAACGGTTGAAAGCATCCGCGAATTCAACCCCAAAGGGGTCATTCTTTCGGGTGGCCCGGCCAGCGTAACGGCTTCTGACACCCCACGTGCGCCAGAAGGCCTGTTTGAAATGGGGCTGCCGGTTTTTGGCATTTGCTATGGCGAACAAACCATGTGCGCCCAATTAGGCGGCAAGGTTGAAGAATCCACTCACCGCGAATTTGGCCGCGCTTTTGTTAATGTGGTTGATGATTGCGAACTTTTTCACGGCGTATGGAAAGTCGGCTCCAAAGAACAAGTATGGATGAGCCACGGCGATAAAATTGACGCCATCCCAACGGGCTTTCGCCCGGTAGCGGTAACCGACGGATCGCCCTTTGCCGCAATCGCCAATGATGAAAAGAAATTTTACGGTGTGCAATTCCACCCCGAAGTCGTGCACACCCCGCATGGGGCAAAGTTAATTGAAAACTTTACCCACCGGGTTTGCGGCTGTTCCGGTGACTGGACCATGAAAAAATTCCGCGAAGAAGAAATCGCCAAGGTACGCGAACAGGTCGGCAGTGGCCGCGTTATTTGCGGGCTTTCCGGTGGGGTTGATAGTTCGGTCGTGGCGGTGTTGTTGCACGAAGCCATTGGCGAACAATTAACTTGCGTGTTTGTTGATACCGGATTGATGCGCAGAAACGAAGCCGACGAAGTGGTTACCCTATTCCGTGATCATTACAACATTAAACTGGTGCACCGTGATGCCTCTGATTTGTTTTTAGGCAAGCTCGAAGGCGTTTCCGACCCGGAAACCAAGCGCAAAATCATCGGTGCAACGTTTATTGACGTGTTCGAAGAAGAAGCCCGCAACGTTGGCGGGGCTGATTTCCTAGCCCAAGGCACACTTTACCCCGACGTTATTGAATCTGTTTCTTTTACCGGGGGCCCAAGTGTCACCATTAAATCGCATCACAATGTTGGCGGCCTGCCCGAACGCATGAACATGCAACTGGTTGAACCGCTGCGCGAACTGTTCAAAGACGAAGTCCGTGAATTGGGCCGCGAACTTGGTTTGCCCGAAAGTTTTGTCGGTCGCCACCCCTTCCCCGGGCCGGGGCTTGCCATTCGATTGCCCGGCGGCATCACAAAAGAAAAATTGGAAATCTTGCGCACCGCTGACGCCATTTATCTGGAAGAAATAAGAAATGCAGGGCTGTATGATGCCATCTGGCAGGCTTTTGCCGTGTTGTTGCCGGTACAAACGGTTGGCGTCATGGGTGATGCCAGAACGTATGATTATGTTTGCGCGCTAAGGGCGGTTACCAGCACCGATGGCATGACGGCCGATTTTTACCATTTCGATATGGAATTTCTGGCCCGGGTTTCCAACCGCATAATCAACGAAGGCCACGGGGTAAACCGGGTTGTTTATGATATTACATCCAAACCGCCCGGAACGATTGAGTGGGAATAAAACTGAAAATCCTAGCCCACAAGTGTGCGACCTAGCGCTTGAAGCCAGCCTGAATATTTTTCTTCCCTAACTTCATTCTTCATTTGCGGAACAAACCTTGTTTCGGCTTTCCACCCGCCTGAGAATTCATCCATGTTTGGGTAAATGCCCGCATCCATGCCTGCCAGATACGCCGCCCCCAGTGCGGTTGTTTCAATAATCCGCGGGCGGTCAACCGGCGCGTTCAATATATCTGCCAAAAACTGCATGGTCCAATTTGACGCCGACATTCCGCCATCGACCCTAAGGGTCACATCGCCCATTGCCGGATAATCTTTTTTCATGGCTTCCATCAAATCGCGGGTTTGATAACCGACACTTTCCAGCGCGGCGCGGGCTATTTCGTATGGCCCGGTGGCGCGCGTAATTCCGTATATTGCGCCGCGCGCATTTGCATCCCAATGCGGCGCGCCGATACCGGTAAATGCCGGAACCAAATAAACCGATTGGTTTTTATCTGCCATTTTTGCAAATTTTTCCGACTGGGCGGCATTATCAATTATACCCAATCCATCGCGCATCCATTGTACCGCCGCACCTGCAACAAAGATTGACCCTTCAAGCGCATAAATCGGGATACCATTTATCTGATAGGCAATGGTTGTAAGTAAGCGATTTTTTGATAACACAGGTTTTTCGCCGGTATTTAAAACAACAAAACACCCCGTGCCATAAGTGGATTTCATCATGCCTGGTTTAAAGCAGGCTTGACCCACGGTTGCCGCCTGCTGGTCGCCAGCGACACCACGAATGGAAATTGCTGCGCCCAAAATTTTCGCATCGGTCGCGCCGTAATCTGCGGCGCAATCTTTTACGCTTGGCAGCATATTTATTGGCACGTTGAATATTTTTAAAAGCTCTTCATCCCAGCAACCGTCAACAATATTATAAAGGCTGGTTCTTGACGCATTGGTGGCATCGGTTGCATGAACTTTACCCCCCGTCAGGTTCCATATAAGCCAGCTATCAATTGTGCCAAATAATAGCTTTCCAGCGTTTGCCCGTTCACGCGCACCCGATACATTATCTAAAATCCACGCAATTTTGCTGGCGCTGAAATATGGGTCTAGCAACAGCCCGGTCTTATCCGCTATTATTTTTTCAATTCCACTGCGTTTCATATTTTCACAAAAGTCAGCCGTGCGGCGGTCTTGCCAGACAATGGCATTATAAATAGGTTTTCCGCTTTCTTTATCCCAAACAACGGTGGTTTCGCGCTGGTTGGTTATACCGATAGCGGCAATGGATGTGGCCTCTGCCCCGATTGATTTAATCGCTTTTCTTGCAGAAGAAATTGTTGTCGAAAGTATTTCCATCGGGTCATGTTCAACCCATCCATCGTTCGGAAAATGCTGGACGAATTCTTCATGCTCAACATTAAGCATGGCCATATCAGAACCGAACAAAATAGCCCGACTTGAAGTTGTGCCCTGATCTAGTGCCAAAATATATTCGGCCATACGCTACCCATCCCCGCCACTAAATCTTCTGGATTACAGTGTTCCTGCAATAAATGCAGGTGTCATTTTAATGCTATTTTTAGTTGTTTCATAATTTTTACGGGTTTTTTCCTTTCATTTAGCGTCCTGTCGTGTAATTTGTCCACAAACGGCATAAAAGCTGATATTGCCACCCCCCTAAAAAGGAGACTAAAAAATGCCAGATACCGTATCATGTTCACATATTTTGCTTATGTATGATGGATCAATGCGTTCAAGTTCGGATCGTTCAAAAGATGATGCCAAAAGCCTGATTGAAGACATCAAGGCAAAGCTTGATGATGGCGGTGATTTTGCCGAACTGGCAAAAGAACATTCCGATTGCCCGTCAGGGGAAAAAGGTGGCGACCTTGGAACCTTTGGTCGCAACCAGATGGTCAAAAAATTTGAAGAAGCGGCGTTCGCGCTTGATATTGGTGAAACCACCGACGTTGTTGAAACCGCGTTTGGCTATCACATCATTCATCGCACCGGCTGATCCGATTCGCATAAAATATACAGACCTTATCCACACTTACGTGTGGATAAGCTGTTATTTATAGTCAAAATATCTAAGTAATTTCAACTGGTTGCGCAATATTTTGCCTAACCATCAGCAATTCTTTGCGCATGTTTTGTTTTTTAAGCAATAATCAACCCAATCACACCATTGGGAAAACAATGATGAATAATAATGAATTGCTCTTGATCCGTAAGCAGGCTGAAATAGCCAAAGCATCGCTATCTGAACTTAACTGCGATATCCCCCAAGAGGCTGAATCCGTGCATGCTCGTGCCCGCCTTGCGGTTGAAGCAATACTTGCCATGACCAGCGAATTGGACGTGGAAAAGGCCAAGGCCGTTTAAAAGACCATATTCACGAAACGGTTTTTTTCACCCTTTAATTTCCATTTTTTTATCACCTGAAATAGCAGCCCTTTCCCGGTGGTGGCATTTCGGCCCCCTGCTTGCCATATATGATCAAACATATAAGCTGTGCCCAGCAATATAAAAGGGACCGAAATGCGACCCAATAACCACCCGTTACCGCCCGCAGGGGCAAACCCCGGCGATATAAAGACCGTAAAAACCCTTTTGCCCTACCTTTGGCCCGAAGGCAGGTTTGACCTGCGTTTTCGCGTGGTGGTTTCCCTTGCCCTGCTGGCGGCGGCCAAGGTAATGACGGTTTTGGTTCCGGTGATATTAAAATATACCGTTGATGAGCTTTCAATCCCCAAGGTCGATGCATCAGCCATTCCCATTGGTTGGGCCGGTGTCCCGGTATTACTGCTTCTTGCCTATGGCGGTGCGCGCACGGTATCGCTTTTATTTCGCGAATTACAAGGCGCAATCTTTGCCCGGGTTGGAGAA
>JAOULV010000105.1 GCA_029881835.1 Rhodospirillaceae bacterium | reverse complement strand
ACCGCGCACGATGACCCCGAACCACCCGCGTGGTCGGGAATATTTTTTACCGGCATTCCCGCCCCTGCCGCCGCCGGATTGGTTCTGTTGCCATTGGTTATGTCTTTTAATATATGGGAAGAATTTTTCCGTCGCCCCGAGGTCGTATCGGCATTTATGATTTTGGTTTCCGGCCTTATGGTAAGCCGCATTCCGACCTATTCGTTCAAAAAGGTAAAATTAAAGCCAAGCTGGATACTGCCAATAATGCTTGCGGTCGGCCTATTTGCTGCGGGAATGTTAAGTGCGCCATGGACCACAATCTCATTTGCCTTGCTTGGCTACCTTGCATCCATTCCGTTTTCCATAAGAAGCTACCGGGCAATGGAAAAACGCGCCGCCAGCGGCGAGGTTTTTGAAGACGACGAAGACTAATCGGGTTTTTCCTTCAAACGGATTATTCGGCTGGATTTTCTAATTTTGCTGCACGTTTTTGGCTCCACCAGTTGGCAAAGTTAACCCGTGCCATCAGTGCCGATGGGGTGAGCACCAAAGTAAGCAATGTTGAAAAAGTTAAACCAAAAACAATTGAAATCGAAAGCTGAACCCACATTTGGTTTGACGGGGTGCCAAACGCCACTGAACGATCAATAAAATCAATTCCCATATTCAAGGCCATGGGAATTAGACCCAAAACCGTTGTAACGGTTGTCAGCAAAACCGGGCGCATGCGCTGTGCGCCGGTAAGCATGATGGCTTGGCGAATATCAGGGATGGTTTCTTTTAACCTATCGAAGGTATCAATAAGAACAATATTATTGTTTACCACGATACCCGCCAGTGAAATTACCCCGATACCCCCCATCACAATACCAAATGGTTGGCCGGTTATTAAAAGGCCAATAAACACCCCAACGGTTGACATAATAACCGCCGAAAGAATAAGTGCGCCGGAATAGAAACTATTGAACTGGGTAACCAAAATTATGGCGATGAGAAACAACGCAACGCCAAATGCTTTGGAAAGAAATTCACTGGCCTTTTTCTGTTCTTCGTCTTCGCCTTTGAAAGTTACCTTTACCCGCGGGTCAAGATTTGCTGTTTCTAGCCATGCGCTAATTTCTTTAATTTTATCATTGGCAAGAATTCCTTCTTCAACTTCGGACTTTATTACCATTACCCGGCGTGAATCGGTTCTGCTAATAGTTCCGACCTTGGGCTTGGCCGCGATTTCAACGAAATTTGAAATCGGTACCCGGCCGTTATTTGACTGAACCCGTATGTGGCGTATTTGTTCTAAGGTTCTGTATTCTTCGGGAAAGCGTGCACGAATATCTAATTCTTCATCGGTATCATCTGGCCTATATTCGCCCAGCTTTATCCCAACGGTTGCCATCCTAACGGCAGAACCGACCGAAGATATATTAGCGCCAAACTTTGCCGCCTGGGCGCGGTCTACCTCAAACTCCCAGTCGATGCCAGGAAGCGGGCGGGAATCTTCCATATTTATAAAGCCGCCTATTTCTTCCATGGCGTTCACCACCACCCCTGTTGCCGGGACTAAAAGTTCGGGAAAGCGTGATGAAAGCTGTAATTGTATGGCCTTTCCGGTGGGTGGGCCATTTTTTGCTTTTTCACTGGCTATTATTATTCCGGCTATTGGCGCGGTTTTTTCTTTGATTTCATTTAAAATTTGTTCGGCCGGGCGGCGTTTATCCCAATCTGCAAATTCCAAAAATATATTTCCGATTACATCTTCGGCCGCTTCGCCCACGGGTTTGGATCTGGTTATGGAATAAACCGTGTCAATGCCTTGAACTTTTAATACCTCGGCCTCGACACTTTTTACCAATGTGTCCTTTTCCCAAATTGAAAGGTTACCACGCGCGCGAATATCAAGCTTTGCCAATTCAGGTTCGGTTTCGGGAAAAAATTCAACCCCGTTGCCAAAGGTTGCATATATCATTTGCACGCCAATTAGCATGCCCAGCGCCATCAACAATACCTTGCCCGGACGGTCCAATGCCCATTGTAATATCTTCAGGTACTGCCCGGTGTATTTACCGACATGGGAAAAATCTGCTTCATCACCCGCCAATGCGCGCATTGCACCGGGGTCGGCGGTTCCGGCCCGGCCCATATGTGCGCCCAAGGTCGGAACAAACACCAAAGCCATCAACAATGATGCACTAAGCGTCGCAATAAGGGTTATGGGCAAATAAACCATGAATTCGCCGACAATTCCCGGCCAGAATAATAGCGGCAAAAAAGCCGCAAGGGTGGTCAGGGTGGATGCGGTAATAGGTGCGGCCATAAGTTTAGCGGCTTGCGAATAGGCGCGGTGGCGGGGTTCGCCTTCGGTCATTTTGCGATCGGCATATTCGGTTACCACGATGGCCCCATCAACCAACATGCCAACAGCCAAAACCAAACCAAAAAGAACAACCATATTCATGGTTAGCCCCATGGCATAAAGAACCATAACCCCTGTCAAAAATGAGCCCGGTATGGCGATGCCCACCAGCGATGCCGAGCGCAAACCAAGGGCCGCAACCACAACTATCATTACCAAAATGACAGCGCTTATTACGCTGTTTTCCAAACTGTTTAATCGTTCTTTTATGATGGTGGATTTATCGTTGATAAAAGATACCGTCACCGAATTTTGCAAAACCGGTGACCAATTAGCACGCTCTTCCTCTACCACCTTGCGCACATTTTCTACGGTTTCAATCAGGTTTTGCCCGGCACGCTTTGAAACGTCTAACGTAATCGCTGGGTTGCCGCCAACCCGGGCAAAACTGGTGGGGTCTTTAAAGCTGCGCCTGACCTCGGCTATATCGGCAAGCTTTACAACCGAATCTTCACTTACGCTTGCCGGTGTCGACATGATTTCATCAATGCTGTCAAACAGGCCCGGAACCTTCAACACGAACCTTCCCCGCCCGGTGTCTTGGGCACCGGCGGCAACCAATTTGTTTGAATTTTTCATAACGGCGGTGGCCTGACCCGGATCCATGGAATAGCTTTCCATTTTTACCGGATCTATTAATATCTCGACCATTTCTTCACGCACGCCCGTAAGGTCGGCCGCCAAAACCGATGATATGCCTTCAATGGCATCGCGCATTTCGCGGCCAATATGCAAAAGCGCGCGCTCCGGAACATCGCCGGAAAGGGTCACGGTAACTATGGGAAAGGCAGAAACGTTTATTTCTTCAATTATTGGGTCATCGCTATCGTCGGGAAGCTTGGATTTTGCCAAATCAACCTGTTCGCGCACATCGCTAAGCGCTTTATCGACATCAAAACCGGCATCGAATTCAAGAACAATGCTGGCACCGCCTTCAAAGCCCTTGCCGCGCATTTCTTTTAGGCCCTCAACCGAGCGAAGCTCCTGTTCAAGCGGGCGAATAATAAGACGTTCGGAATCTTCTGGGGAAATTCCTTCGTGTATTACCCGCACAATAACAAGCGGAATGTTTACATCCGGTTCGGCTTCTTTTGATATTTCGACATAAGAAACCGCACCGGCAATCAATAACAACACCAAGGTGCTGATGACTGTGCGGGCATGGGAAAAGGCAATATCAATTACGCCCTTCATTTACATGCCCTCAACTTTGCCGTTGGTTATTTCGCTAGGCAGAACCGCGGGGACGGCTTCAACTTTTTGCCCGACCTGAACAAATTCTTGGCCGACAACGATAAAATTTTCTTCATCATTAAGACCGGATATCCATATTCCACTACGGGTATCAGATACCATGGCAACCGGATAAAACATCACCACGTTATCGCTTGAAACCGTTTTTATGCCCAACTGCCCATCATCATTAAGGGTCAAAATGGCCGGGCTAATCATGTGTGCCTGCACCGTTTCCATCGGCAAAATAAGTTCTGTGGTCAACCCTTCACCAACCGACATATCGGGAACATCAACGCTTACCTCAACCGTATAGGTGCGCGTTGCCGTGTTTGATGCGCGCGAAACATAACTTACCACCCCATCAAAGGTTCGCCCGTCCATCAGGTTTACTTTGGACGCACCGCCGACTGTAACATTACCGGCATCACGTTCTGCTACTTCGGCGGTAACCTTAAGCCGTGAAATATCAATTATTCTTGCCGCCATCTTGCCCTTTGAAACCATATCGCCGACTTCAACCGGGATGGAATCAACAATCCCTGAAAACGGGGCGCGAATTGTTACATTATCAAAATTGCTTTTTGCAAATGCAACAGCGGCCATGGCCGCTTCAAGGTCGGCTTTGGCGCCGGCGGTGTTAATTTTTGAACGAAACCCTTCTTTGCCCAACTTACTGGCGGCATCAAACGAAATTTCCGCCTGTATTAGCCTTGCTTCCGCTTCGGCCAACCGTTCGGCCCTGCCTTCTGATTCAAAGCGGACAATTACGTCACCTTCCTTGACCAGGCTTCCTTTTGGAACTTGCACGTCTGCCACGGTTGCATCGAATTTTGACAGCAAACCAACCGCACGGTCGGCTTTTACCTGACCATAGACCGCAACGGTGCGGGTATGTTGCACGGCTTTGCTGGCAAAAACCTGAACTCTGGGTGTTTTGTGCGCGACTGTCGGTGCCACATCGCCACCAAAATCAAATGAAAAAACGCCTGAAAGCATCCAGATTAAGGTAAGTGCGGCAATGCTAATGGCCGCTTTATGTGCGGGTTTTAATTGCAGCCAATGCGATTTAATTTCGTTTACGCGTTCGCTATTTGCAAAATCTTTAGGGTTCATTCTGCCGCTCCTTTATTGAGCCGCGCATCCAAATTTTGCTTAGAACCATTAATATTATGTTCGGCAAGGGTGTGTGTTGGGCTAATGTTGCCAATCAACCTGCGCAGGAATGAACGAAAAACATTTATTTCATCGTCACTGAACCCGTTTGTTATTGTGGTCAAAACCTCCATCGCCTCAGGCACCAAGGTATTGATAAGGCCAAAGCCTTTTTCGGTGACAAAAACCCGTGTCCGGCGACGGTCGTGCTCGTCGGGGCGACGCTCAACAAAACCATCGCGCTCCATTCTGTCTAAGGTGCGGGTAAGGGTTGCTTGTTCAATCACCATGCGTTCGGCTATTTCGCGCTGCACAATTCCGTCTTCTTCCCATAGCACCACCAATGCTTGCCACTGCGCAGGCGTTACCCCCAGTGGGGCAAGGCGGTCTGCCAACATTGCCATTGTTTGTTTTTGCGCAACGGCCAAAAGATAGCCAATGGAATTGTTTCTTTTACTGCGCACCTCGGCGGCAATGAATTCCCGGTCCATTCCCGGTTCCCACAGGTTCTCGCATTTATGATCAATGTCGTGATCAATATCGTGGTCAATATAGTGGTTTTTATCAGGCATGGCGTTTATGGCCTTAGTCCAAATTAATTAGCATACTATTAGTTAGCATACTAATTATTATCATACGGACATATTTATGTCTAGACGCCATAAACTACGGGCGTTTCCTTAAAAAAAGTGGCTGATTTTATGGGAAATAAATGGCGGGGGGGGTTATTGCAGAAACTATTTACCCG
>JAOULV010000104.1 GCA_029881835.1 Rhodospirillaceae bacterium | reverse complement strand
CAATGGGGCGGTAGGTGGGTGGAAAGCCAGCCGATGGCGCCAATGCCAACCAACGCACCCAAAAAACCCCTTATTATTAGCGCGTTGTTTTTCATTCTATTTTCAACAAGATGCGTGGTGTTGACTGAAATATGTTCGCAATTCGCCAAATGTACCACTGGGACGTTTCATCGTTTTTGTCCTGTTTTACCTCGGTCGCGTTATGGTCCACAACGAGAAGGGGTGTTTTAAGCCTGATTTCGCCCTGCATTCCCAGCCCCATTTGGGCTATTTTTTCACGGTCAGACTGGCGGATGGATCTGCCCATCATTTCAATCAAGCCGGCATCGGAAACATATTTAAGGCTGAGCATGCTTTCATTGCGACGCAAGAAAGTAACGGTTTTGGATTTTATTAGGTCGCCTTTGCGTTCCCACTTAATCCGAAAGTGGCCTAATTTAAAATACTCAAGGCTTTGCACCGAACTATCACGTGAAAGGTCTCCCTCAAGAATTGCCACTTTTTCGGCCTCTTGCTCTTCGTTTAAATCACCACTTTGCAGGCTTTGGTAAAGCCCGACATCGGCGATATAGCCGTCAAAAATCATCGAATAATACCCGGCCGCGTCAACTTCGATTTCGGCATCGAACCTTTGCGGTAGATAACAAGACGACAAAACAAGTAAGGCGGCAAAGGCCGTAGCTGTTTTTATAAAAAAATTATTATTTTTCATTGTGTTATCAATGCTAACTAACTTTTCCATTTAAGTTGCTTGAGCAATGTTGGTTTTAACGCGTTGCCATAATTGCTCCAGCTCATCGAGCGGCGTATCCGTTATATCACGGTTTTCATCCCAAAGTATTTGCTCAATCCCCCTGAAGCGGGCTTCAAAGCGCTGGTTTGCGTGTCTGAGGGACGTTTCTGCATCAACCCCTAGCTTTCTTGCTAGATTTACACAGGTGAACAAAAGATCGCCGACTTCGTTTTCCAATGCCTTTTGATCACCAATTGCTATTTCGTGCTTAATTTCGGCTAACTCTTCATCAAACTTTTGAAACACCGGTGCGGCATCCGGCCAGTCAAACCCGACCCGTGCCGCACGTTTTTGCAGCTTAATGGCCCTAAGCAAGGCGGGAAGGGCGCGCGTAACGCCATCCAAAGCACTTTGTTGCGCCGCGTCATCTGCGGCTTTGCCTGCGCGTTCGCTTTCTTTTACTTTCTCCCAGTTCTCGGTCTGCTGATGGGCGGTATTTATTTCTGGCCCGTTATCGCCAAAAACATGAGGGTGGCGCCTTATCATTTTGTCGGAAATTGACTTAGCTATGTCTTCAAGGTCAAAAACGTCTTTTTCTTTGGCCATTTGGGCATAAAAGATAACCTGAAATAGTAAATCGCCAAGCTCGTCTTTCAGGGAATTCATATCGCCAGTATCTATTGCATCGGCAACTTCGTAAGCTTCTTCAATGGTGTGTGGCGCGATTGATGCAAAAGTTTGCTCAACATCCCAAGGGCATCCGGTTTTGGGGTCGCGCAATCGTTCCATGATATCCACCAGACGGCCAATGCCCGATGAAGATTTGTCAGTATTTGTATTTGCGGGCATAGGGAAACATACTCCAAAAATTATTCACAAGAACGCCAAAGCTGAAGTTTAAATATGCTATATTATGCCATAACATACTGAAAAATAAAAATATTTACGCCTTTAACGATAGTGCTTAAGGCTATATGATATCAATCACAGACAGACACTGAAATAACTGCTTCGTTTATATTATACAGATAAATTAAACAATCGCATTAAAGGGGCGTTAAATTGGGGTGGCCAAAAAATGAAGACGGAACCGTCGATTGGGAGTTTGTTTTTACGGACCCTGAAACCGGTTTTATTCCAACCATAGAGGACGCAAAAACCATTGCAGCGCTTGAATCCTGCGCGACGGTGGTGATTGAAAGCCTGTTCAACCGCGAAGGCGACGAAGAATACCGCCAAGCGTACAATGGCGCGCTTAACCATATTTTTCTATCCTTAAACGGTGATGAAAATATGGAGACCATCCGCGCGCGCCTGGTTACCATGCTTCATTCCATCAAGGAAAACCGCATAACCCGGGCGCTTGAATACAAAAAATCTATGGAACAAAACCCAGAAGCTGAAGATCGGCGCATGAGCCCGGATGAGCCGTTGGCAGCCATTGATGTTCTTGTTGAATAGTTACCATTAACTGGCTGTCCGCTAACCGTGGGCAATATTGCGCTTTGTGCGGTGGGGCCAAGTGGCCCGCCTTGAGTGTTATGGATTGTTATAAATCGCATAATGTATATTATGGAAAATTGTATTATTTATTATATATCAAATAACTAAGTTAAATAAATAATTCAAAACATTAAAAATTAAATATCAATAACCATCCCATCAAACGCGACCTCTACCCCGCTTGGAAGCCTTTTGGAAAGCTGATCATAATCAAGCCCGGTTCCCAGATGGGTCAAGATTGCGCGCTCTGGTCCAACACGATTTATCCATTCTAGGGCTCTATCAACATCCAGATGTGTCGGGTGTGGTTTATCGGTAAATACGCCAAGCATCCAAACCTTGATGCCGGAAAGCAGGTCAAAGGATTCCTCCCCCATGGCAATCAGGTCGGTCGAATAGGCAAAATCGCCAAATCTAAAACCCAGCGTATCCATGAAACCATGGTCCTGGGCTATGGCCCTGATGGCTATATTTCCAGCCGTAAATTCCTGTCCGGGCGTTATTTGGTGTGGATCAAGGGTTGCTTTGTAATAATGGGATGAATCTTCCGTCAAAGGCTCCAACACATAAGGAAACCGGGTTTTTACGATTTTTATGGTCTGCTCATCGGAATAAAGCGCTAAAGACGACTTCATTAGCCTATTTATGGACCTGATATCGTCAATTCCGTGCAAATGGTCAGAATGGCTATGGGTAAGCAAAACCGCATCAAGTGATTTTATGTCGTGGCGCAATAACTGGGCCCGCAGGTCAGGTGAAGTGTCGACCAAAACCCTGCTTTTACCATCTTCCACCAATATTGACGGGCGTAGGCGTGTATTTTTCGGGTTGTTCGGGTCGCAATTGCCCCAACCCCAATCAACCGATGGGGTTCCGGAAGAAGATCCGCAACCTAGGACTGTTACTCGCATTGTGTATTTTTGGCCTTGGTGAAAAGTTTAAAAAAATTCTCCGTGGTCGCATTTGCCAGCGTATCAAAATCCACATTTTTGACTTCGGCAACCTTTTCGGCTGTAAATCTGGTGTATGCGGGCTCGTTCTTTTTGCCGCGATATGGTTCCGGCGCCAAATAAGGCGCATCGGTTTCAACCAAAATCCTATCAAGCGGAACACCCACAATAACGTCGCGCAACGATTGGGCGCTTTTAAAGGTAACAATACCTGAAATGGAAATATAAAAACCCAAATCAAGGGCACGCTTGGCAAAGCTTTCGCTTGAACTAAAGCAATGAATAAGCCCCGTGAAAGCCCCTTTTGCATATTCATCTTCGAGTATGTCGATTGTGTCGTCATCGGCATCGCGGGTGTGCACAATAACCGGCAAACCGGCATCGCGCGCAGCGGCCAAATGAACGCGAAAGCTTTGTTGTTGTAATTCAGGTCCGGTATTTTGCCGATAATAATCAAGCCCGGTTTCACCAAAGCCGACTACTTTTGGATGTTTGGCGTGGTTTAACAATTGTTCCAGCTTGACCGGCTCTTCATTGGCGGCATGGTTTGGGTGGGTTCCAACCGTGCACCAGATGTTTTCGCGCTTTTCGGCAACGGCCAAAACGCCCGGGAATTTTGATAGCTCGGTCCCTATGGTGAGCATTGCACCAACACCAGAACTTTGCGCACGCTGATTGACCGCTTCAATATCGGCAAATTCCGGATAATCAAGATGGCAGTGGCTATCGACTAGCACTTGCTTTAAGCCCCCTTTTCTTCCTCAACAAAGCGCGGAAAAACCCCTTCGGGTGCGGGCAAGGCGGTGCCTGAAACAAGGGCGTGGTTTGGACCTAAAAACCCGAAGCTACGGTGTTCATGGCTAACAGCTAATTGATCGAGCATTTTTCCCATGCTGCCCGGCATAAACGGTTGCAACATTATAGCTATGTGGCGAACGGTTTCAGCCAGAACATAAAGAACGGTTTCCATCCGCGCCGGGTCTTCTTTTTTAAGCTTCCATGGCGCTTGAGCATCGACGTAAGCGTTAGACGCGCGAATTACCAGCCAAATAACCTCTAACGCTTCATGGAACGCCTGGTTATCAATATGCTTTCCTACCCCATCAATCATTGAATGGGCGTCAGATAGCATTGCATTATCATCTGCGTTAAATTCACCGTGTTTCGGCACCGCGCCACCACAGTTTTTATTCACCATGGAAAGAACCCGTTGGGCAAGGTTACCAAGATCATTGGCAAGCTCGCCATTCATGCGCCCAACCATTGCGGTGCGGGAAAAATCACCGTCGTTGCCGAACGGAACTTCGCGCAACAAGAAATACCTGACCTGATCAAGGCCATAAGTGGAAACAAGCTCGATCGGGTCAATTACGTTGCCTAACGATTTTGAAATCTTTTGTCCTTCGTTTGTCCACCAGCCGTGGGCAAATACGCGTTTTGGCGGTTCTAGCCCCGCCGCCATTAAAAATGCCGGCCAATAAACCGCATGAAAACGCAAAATGTCCTTGCCCACCATGTGCAAATCGGCCGGCCAGTAAGTTGCGTATTCGCCGGTTTCGGTTTCAGGAAAACCGACTGCGGTGATGTAGTTGGTCAACGCATCAAGCCAGACATACATGATGTGGGCATCATCACCCGGAACCGGAACACCCCACTTAAAGGTAGTGCGCGAAACCGAAAGGTCGTTAAGCCCGCCAGAAACAAAACTGGTTACTTCGTTGCGCCGTGATTTGGGCGCAATAAAATCAGGGTTATCGTCATAAAATTTAAGTAGTTTTTCCTGCCACGCCGAAAGTTTGAAAAAATAACTAGGCTCCTCGACCCATTCAACCGGCGCACCCGAGGGCGCTATTTTGTTGCCGTCTTTATCGCTGGTTAATTCGCCTTCGCCATAAAAAGCTTCATCGCGAACCGCATACCAACCGGAATAAGAGCCCAAATATATCTCACCTGCATCAATCAATCGTTTCCACAGTGCCTGGACCGAAATTTTGTGCCGCTCTTCGGTGGTGCGGATGAAATCATCGGCCGAAAAATTCATCACGCCCAATAGGTCGCGAAAGTTTTGCGAAACGGTATCGGTGAATGTTTGCGGATCGACCCCTTTATCATTGGCTGATTTTTCAACCTTTTGCCCGTGTTCATCGGTTCCGGTTAAGAACTTTACGTCAAAACCGTCAAGGCGCTTAAACCGTGCCAGCACATCACAGGCAAGCGTGGTGTAAGCATGGCCAATGTGCGGCACATCATTGACGTAATAAATCGGCGTAGTAACGTAGTAGCGTTTGGAATTGTCCATCGCTTAAATAATCTCCAAGCGGTTTTTATTTTTCATTTAACGTTTTTTGCG
>JAOULV010000103.1 GCA_029881835.1 Rhodospirillaceae bacterium | reverse complement strand
CCGCCCTTTCCCAGCATTTGGCGGTTTTGCGCGAGCACGGATTAGTGCAAACAAGAAGGCAGTCGCAAAACATATATTATTCGCTTTCGGGTGACGAACCGCGCGCAATAATCGAGGTTTTGTACAATATCTATAGTCAGGGCGACGAAGGTTGCGCCTAGTGATTTTTTATTTATTGTAAGTTAAATATTTAAAATCATACTCGCAGAGTACTTTTCCGGCCAAGGCCAGCAATAAATGCAGATATATCTTCCCATAGCCGAGGTCTCGGTAAACATATTTCTCATTCTCGGCATGGGTGGCGGTGTCGGTTTCTTATCTGGTCTTTTTGGTGTTGGCGGCGGGTTTCTTATGACACCGCTGCTTATTTTTATTGGCATTCCACCTGCGGTGGCCGTTGGTACCGAAGCCAACCAAATTGTTGCATCTTCAATTTCCGGCGTGCTCGCCCACTGGAAACGCGGCAATGTTGATATCAAAATGGGGGTTGCCCTTTTGATAGGTGGTGTTATCGGGTCGTCGCTAGGCGTTTGGCTATTTACATTGTTGCGCGAACTGGGCCAAATCGATCTTGTCATTAAACTTTCGTATGTGGTTTTTCTTGGCATTATTGGCTCACTAATGTTTGCCGAAAGCTTGCGTGCGCTGTTGCGTTCAAAAAATAAAACCCCACCCAAACGCAAACAGCATTACTGGATACATGGCCTTCCGTTTAAGATGCGGTTTAAACGGTCTAAAGTTTACATTAGCGTTCTTTTGCCAGTCGGGGTCGGCCTATTGGTTGGCGTTCTTTCGGCAATCATGGGTGTTGGCGGCGGGTTCGTTATGGTTCCGGCCATGATTTATTTGCTCGGCATGCCAACATCGGTTGTGGTTGGCACATCTTTATTTCAAATTATATTTGTTACCGCCAACGTTACGGTGCTGCAGTCAGTCAACAACTATGCGGTTGACGTTGTTTTAGCAACATTGCTTTTATTGGGTGCGGTAATTGGTGCGCAATTTGGTGCCCGCGCCGGAGCGAAGCTTGGCGGTGAACAATTGCGCATATTGCTGGCCCTTATGGTTATTGGGGTTTGTGTTAAAATCGGGCTTGATCTTACACTTGAACCAAGCGACCTCTATGCAATCGTAAAAGCGGGGGGTCATTGATGAAAATAAATAAGCACCTATCCGGTTTTGTTGCTTTGTCGGCGGCATTTGCGTTGCTTACCATAACCCCCTCACCCAAAGCGGCCGAAGGTTATATTGATATAGACCTATCAAAACCCGAAGTTGAATTGACCGCGTCTTTTGATGGGGCGGAGCTTTTACTGTTTGGCATCCACAATCCCGGAACCGACGTAATTATTGTTGTTCGCGGCCCCGGAATCAGCACCCCGGTAAGAAAAAAAGACCGAGTTGCCGGTATTTGGGTAAACAGCGACGAGGTAGTATTTAAAAATGCACCAACATTTTACGCCACCGCGTCAACTGCACCGCCAGCGGAAATATTGCCCCAGAAAATTTTAAACCAATACGAAATTGGGGTTAAAAATATAAATCTGGACATCGAAAGCAAATCGGCTGGCGCTGAAACCAAGCCGTTTGTTGACGGCCTTATTCGCAACATGAACCGTAGCGGATTGTACAGCAGTGAAGTATTGGAAATTAACAAGGTCGGGAGACAATTATTTCGCACCAACCTGTGGTTCCCATCCAACGTTTCCGTTGGCGATTATACTGTTGATACCCACCTTGTTAAGGATGGCAACATAATAAACAGTAAAAAAACACATATCGTTGTACATAAAGTTGGAATAGAGGCAGATATCTATAACTTTGCCCATGATTATTCGCTTTTTTACGGATTACTAGCCATTGTTATTGCGGTAATATCCGGATGGAGCGCAAACGCGGTATTTAGGAGAGGTGGATAAAATGCCAGAAACTAAATCACCAAACATAGAATGCATGCCGACAGGTGACAAAGATAAGAAAAAAGGCTTTACCTTTCTTTGCGTTGTCGATGACAGCGAAGAGCTTAGCCGGGCCGTGCGCTTTTCTTGTCGCCGAGCGGAACGTGTGGGTGGTAATGTTGCGTTGGTTTACGTTATTCAACCTGCCGAATTTCAACACTGGATGAGCGTTGGCGACCTGATGCGCGAAGAAGCCCGCCAAGAAGCCGAAGACCTAATGACCGGTGTGGCTAAAGGCGTGCAAGATTGTTCTGGCCTGACCCCGCAAGTATACATACGCGAAGGCAACACCACGGAAGAGCTAATAAAGCTTATTGATGAAGAAAAAAGCATTTCCCTGTTGGTTTTGGGTGCGGCCGCCGGTGATGATGGCCCCGGCCCGCTGGTAAGCTATTTCATGGAAAAGGCCGCTGGCAAACTACGCGTTCCAATTACCGTTGTGCCCGGCAATTTAAGCAATGAAGAAATTGATTCCATTACTTAAATAATAACCCCAATAATCATCCTTGGCGCACATATAACCCCACGTGCGTTAGCGCACGATCATCACAGAATTATGCGCGTTTTCCATTACCTTGAACGCGACCGAACCCATGAAAAACCGCTCTAGGCCAGATTTACCTGAATCGGCCAAAACAATTAATGAATAATCTGGCCCGGCTTCGATTATTTCATCAACCGGGTTGCCTACCTTTACTATGGCATCAACAACATCAATACCCATGCCTTTTAGCTCTTTACGCGCGGCTTCAATATTGGCCTTGGCCTCTTCTTCGCCTTCAATGTCATGGGATACAGCAATTAATGAAATTGGGCATTTGCAACGGCTGGCCAAATAAGCATCGCTTCTGACCGTATGCATGGCCGCTTCGGAACCGTCGGTGCAAATAAGGTGGCCATTACCCGCTTCAAGATCACGGGCAATAATCACCGAACACGGTGCATGAACCACAATTTTTTCGGCAACCGCCGGGTCCCAGAAAGATTTGAACCCACCTTTCCATCTGCTTGATGCGCCAACAATTATCAGGTCATACCTGCCAATTTCCCACTGATCAAGAACACCAGAGGCAATATCGGTAGCTACCTTTAATTTAAGGACAACTTTTTTTCCATTTTTGGAAACATAATCAATTTTATTATCGCCCAGTGTTGTTCCGGAAACGTCTGAATGAAAATGCTGTTCTTCCCAGTCTTCACCCAAAACGCCCAGCTCAACCAGCATGTCCCTGCCTTTTTTAAGGTATTTAATGCCGGGAAGTTCTAGCCCCCAATCGAGCATGTTTGAACGTGCCACATCAACCTGCAACCCACCGGAACGCAGGCCCTGATCAATCGGGCGAACATACAAAAGCACAATATCGGCATCAATGCCGCCGCCCAGCTTTGCCGCATATTTCAGGCCACGGTAAGATTCATCCGAACCATCAATGCACACCAAAATGCGAAAGCGGTCTTCGCTGTTTTCTTCTTGCCCTGCTTTGTTTTCATCGTTCATAAGGCGAAGCCTCCCTTAAGGACAGTTGGAAAAAATTAAACACCAAGCAAGGGCCAGTAAACCGCAGCCCCAAACAACATTATAATGGTGGATGCCAAAGCCATTTTCCACCCAACTTTTAAGAAATCGGTGGTTTTAAGATAGCCTGAGGCATAAACGATTGTGCTGGCAGGCGTGCCGACCACGGTAAGATAAGCAAAGGCGGAAGAAATTGCGGTAATGTAGCCAATTACTATGGGGCTTTCATCGGCCGCAACTGCCAGCTTTAGAACGATAGGGCCAAGCACCGCCACCGCCGCACCGTTGGACATGGTGTTGGTGACCAGTGTTGTAAGGGCCGAAACCGCGGCCCACAAGCCAATACCGCTATCGGCACCAAGCGGGGCAAGAATTGCAAGGAAATGTTCGGCAATCCAAATAGCTGCCCCCGTTTCCATCATTTGCAAACCCAATGAAATGGCCGCGCCATACAGCAACACCACACCCCAGTTAACGCCGGAGTTAATGTCTGGCCATTTAACCAAACCAGAAGCCAAAAATATGACGGCACCAAATATGGCAATGGTTCCCATGCCGTAATCGCTTGAAGCAAAAATCCAGCCAAGCAAGGTAATGAAGAATATTATTATGGCCGCCCAGTCGCCCACTTTCATTTTGCCCTGCTCTTCTACCTTGTGGCGCAATTTTACAATTGCGCGTGACAGGTTTCTGTATTCAGGGCGGAAAGTGAAAAGCAAAATCATGGTAACAAAAGGAAGCTGCAATAAAAATAACGGATAGGCATACATCATCCAGTGGACATAATCGATCAGAAACATAAATGTTTCCGGATTGGTTGGGTCATAAAAGAATTCTTTCCAATAACCAATCATAATGGCGTTTCTAGCACCACCCGATGGGGTTCCGATACCGGCTACCGAACAGCCATAAGAAATAGAAAACAAAAGCACTGCCGCAAGGTTGCGAACTTTTTTTGGATCATCCGATGTAAGCTGGATAATGGTAATCCCCACCGGCAACATCATTGCCGCGACGGTGTGTTCACCAACGAACGATGCCAAAATACCAGATACAAATGAAATACCAAATGCGATACGTGCGGTTGACGTTCCGGTAACGCGAACCAAAAGCCATGCAATACGGGTGTCTAGCTTTTGCTTTACCACCGCAACCGCTAACATAAGCGAACCCATGATAAACAGGACAGAATCGCTCATCATGGACTTGGCGACTTCTTTGGAATCAACCCCCATCAAGAACACTTGCCCGACAATAATCATCAAGGCGACGGTTGGCAGTGGGACCGGTTCGGTTATGAATAAAATTGTGGCAACTATGCTCATGGTCAGGATGATCATCCCCTGCTGGGTCAAACCATCTGGTAACGGCATGGACAAAAGCCCCCAACCAACCGCAAGGGCGATGAAGAACCACCTTTTTTGCCAGAAATAAAGGTAATTTTTACGCCGTTTAAGCAAACGTGGAACGGCTTTGGTTATGGTTTTGGGAACGGCCCTAGACAAGGCTTTGGGAACCTTGGTTACGCTATCTACATTTCCCAGACGTTTTATCATTAACTTTTACCCATCGCATCAGCTGGCAGATAAAGCATTAATCAAGATGAATAAGCGTCGCGGATTGCTTTAATGGTTGCAACGTAGTCATCGCCCTTAAATACCGCACTACCAGCAACTAAACATGTGGCACCGGCATCAACTACAGATTTTGCGGTAGCGGCATTAACGCCGCCATCAACCTGAATGTCTATGGGCCGACCATTTATCATTTCTTTAACCGCACTTATTTTGTTTAATGCGGCCGGAATAAAACTTTGCCCGCCAAAACCGGGGTTGACGCTCATTATCAAGACCATATCCAATTGGTCTATTACGTTTTCCAAAACATTTACCGGGGTGTGAGGGTTAAGCGAAACACCGGCTTTTTTGCCCAGACCCTTAATCACCTGAATTGAACGGTCCAAATGTTTATCAGCTTCGGCGTGAACCACAATTTGATCAGCACCAGCCTTGGCATAATCTTCCAAAAACGGCCCTGCGGGGCCAATCATCAGGTGGACATCGA